>CADBUD010000093.1 GCA_902797785.1 uncultured Lachnospiraceae bacterium | reverse complement strand
TACGACCGAAGGGAGTATTTGCACTCTGTGTGCCTTCGGTATGTGCATTTTGTTGCTATGAACAGCGGAGCTGTGAATAGTAACAACTGTGCATCAATAACCTACACATTCTGCTTGCCTTTTTCTCCGATAGCAACAGTTCCTAAGTTCCACATCCTGAACATGCTCTTCGATCTCCCGCCTCACTTAAAGGTATACTCAAAATCCCCCTTTTCAGCCCACTGCAGTTTAATGTGGAATGATACCGGTCTCCTTCCTCTGTAATATACACAAGTCCTCCTGAAATATTTTTTCCACAATGTTCGCAGGGATAATATTTTCCTCCCCCATGATTTCTCCGATTCTCCAGAGAAGCATAAGCCACCTGGTGAATTGACAGTTTTAAATGTCTGCACTCCTTACTCCTGTGATATACTGTTCCTGTCACTGTAATATAAACAATCTCCTCTTCTTCCCCCTCTGTCTGCACTATATCTTCATAACCGCTCCATCCATGTACTCTTGCCCTTTGTTTGACAGGAATTTCTATTTTCCCAAAAAAATCAATCCATCCCTTTACCTTGTAGATTACTACAATATCAATCAATCCTTTTTGGGAAAAATCAGAAAAACTACAGGAAATACCAAAAATTCCATTCTTTATCAAATATTTTTCCACGCCATTTTGGGGAAGATAATGATAAATTCTACTTTTTGCATATGCTATACTCAAACCGTTTTTCCCTGCCATTCCTGTTTTCCCTGATTCTTCTGTTTTCCCTGATTCTAGTTTTCCCTTGTCCGCTAATTGATAGAGATAATCATATTGTGCTAGTTCTTTGGCTGCTGATGTAATCGCTGACTGAACATTACTTTCTATGATCATCAGCTGAAAAAAAGTAAACACTGCTGTCATAGCCAAAAAGAACATTGTACATACCACCGACATCTCAATACTAAGCGATGCTTTTATATCTGGCTTTACATTCTCCATACCTTATCCTCTCTCCACAATAGCAATCTTGTATACTCGTTAATGAAAACCATTGCTGGTTTTCATTAACGATATAAAATGATGCTCTCGGCTCATGAACAGAATGGCAAGCCATTTTGCCCATGAATATAAATTGTTCTGGAAAAAGAAACCACACAGAACGATGCTCCTTTTAAATATACAGAAAACAAGGATTTTTAAGCTGCAATAAAAATCATAGGTTAGGAATTTCTTGAGAGAGTTTTAAAAGAAGCACCCTTCTCTATTTTTTCTATCTTGTTATCCTGTATCCCATCTGATGAAACATTTGGGAATACTTTTCTCATGATTCAAGAAGCCTGCGGGATAGTGGCTGTGAATGGTAACATCAAAAATCATATTGAAAGCTCTGTTCCGACTGAAACGTATAATGCTGTGGATTCTTTCCCAGATGAGAAAAGAACCTTTGATTTGTCCTCCACAAAAAAACTGTTTTCATGGAAAATATACATTGATCTAACTTCACATTTGGCTGATGATGAATTTCCTGAATATTTCGTTCTACCACATCCATCGTCCGAAATACCTTCTTTGATGGTTCTTCCAGAACGAGAAAAAATCTTAAATAATCTTCATAAGAAAATCCTGATTCTTCCTCTTTGACCTCCCGATCCAGATGATTTAACAGCTCCGGTATTTCAGATAAGGACGTCTGCCAATCTTTTGATGTTTTTAGCATAGGAATCCTTCCACCTGAAAAGAGATGACGTACATCCAAAATGCTCTCTGCGTAAGACCATGCCAGTAAAATCGCAGACGTTACCGCCAATACCAGTCCTCCCCCACCAACTCCGGCAATTGAAGCTGCCATTGTCTCCGCTTCTTTCCTTTTTATCTGATCTGTCAGCAAATAAGTAAAATTGGCAGCTTCTCTCATCCCTATCATCTTCTGAGCCATTTTCTTTAAATTTTCATGATCTGACATCTTTCCTCCCAAAAGATACTCTACCTCATAAGCCAATCCCCCCTCATTGGATTCTCCTGCTTTGGATTCTTCAGCTTTGGATTCTCCTGCTTTGGACTCTCCCCAATAAGACAACCTGTCCATAACATATTCATCATATAATATGGTCTGTACCATCTGGGGAAGACTCTGCTCTTTCATTTTTATCTCCCCAGTCCCTTCCTGCAGCACTCTTTTCGATACCAGATTCTGAGGTCTTTCCCATGCTTTGTTTGAAATTCTCCCAGCATCCTTAATTACTAAACTCAAAATACCCATTTTTTTTAATTTTTTAATCGTTTCTATAGGATTTTCCTGTTTTTTTCCACTTGCTTCTTCCTCCTTTTTATGTTCTTCTTTTCCATTAATTTCCTCTTTGGGCATTTCCCCTGACGATTCTCCCACTTGTTCCTGCAATTGATCCATTCTCTCTAAATGTTCCATAGCTAAGTCACTCTTTGTCTTCTCTTCAGAAATCAGATGATCCTTTTCTCTTACTGTTTCCCCTATGCTTAAAGAATCCCGAATCTTTTCTGCCATGGTAATTCCAATTTCTTCTTTCATCACAGAAATAGCCTGATGATAAAAAGCCTGACCAGAATCATCTGTTGCATATACCAACTCCGAAATTTCACATCCCTCTAAAGCTGCTGAAAACAAATCTACTCCTTCTCCTCCCAAAGTTCCTTTCGACGGATTCATATTAAAAGAAACATAATCCTGCAAACGAAGTTTGACCCGGTCCGTTGTGCCGCTTTCCTTTCCATAAGCAGCATCAATAAAGAACATATCATACTCGGTCAAAAGCTCTTTTTGAAATTCCGCAAACACAGAGGTCACTGCCATATCTGTCACACATTGAATCCGCATTTGAATCCCGTAATAACGAGCCGTTTCCATCAGAGAAAATAAAAGTGACAAGATCAATAAGAAAGTCAAGCTAAAATATACCGTCATGACCCCATTCTTCCACCCCATCCATCTCCCCCCCTGTTCCATTTTTTTCATCCCCATAACTCCCTTACACTCCCCCAAGAGCCTTAAACCTCCCCGCTCTTAGAAGTAATCGTATCAAAAATGTTCCCCACTAAAGACGTTAAATTTTTCTTGAAAATAAGCACTAAACCAATTAAAACCACTAAAATCAAGATGATTTCCACAACCCCGACACCACTTTCGTCTTCCCAAAACTCTTTGATTATCTTCATTTTATCCCTCATTTCTAATTTTCTTCTATCCACCTAAACGAAATGATAAAAAAGCCGGTACGATCATGATGATCATAACAATCGCCAGCATAAGAAACATGGGAAATAATAGCTTTGTCCCTGCCTCTTCTCCTGCGCGTTTTGCTATATTTTTTCGTTCTTCATAAGCCTCCTGCGCTTCGTACTCCAGCAAGGACAATAGCCCACTGGCTCCTTTTCTCAAATTCTGTACCAATAATGCAGAAAACTTCATGTATCTTTGTAATTTACATCTTTTCCCGAATCGGAGATAGGCATCCATTTCCGGAACTCCGTCCTGTACCTCCCGATAGGTATAAAGCATTTCCTCATATACATATCGTTTTAGGCCGGAATCTTTTTCTTTTCTTTTTTCATAATCCTGTACCATTTTTCCCCATGCTCCATATACGGTCATTCCTGCCTGCAGATACAAGGTCAGCTTATTGACTATTTCCGGATAATCCCGTAACATTTGCTGATTTCTTTTTTCTATTTCTTTTTTTAAATCTACATCTTTTCCGAAATAAATCAAAACTGAACTCCCCATACAGAGTCCGAAAAAAATCCATCCACTGAAATCTTTGCTTTTTTTCCAGATGATTTTTTTTTCGTACAATTTCTGCGGCAGGCTTTGCCATTGCTCGTACCGGCTTTTTTCATTTTCCCTTTCGATCTCTTCCCGAAGGTCAGACCGTATTTTTTCTTCTTTTGACAATATCTCTGGCAGTACATGTACAGCAAAGACACTTTGATAATCCCATTCCCCATAGCAAAGTCTTGCCGTAACCAAAACTACCCCGCCATCCTTTGGAATATTTTTAGTAAGCTTTCCCTCCGTATCTACATACTGATAATGATCCAGTTCATATTCTACGGTGATCAATCCATTCTCCAGAGAATGTACAAAATTTAAGTCTGTACGGACTTCATCTGCAGATGTATTTTCCCCTAAAATCAGTGTTTCTAATTCCTCTGCTGCTTTTTTGAGCAGCCGGAGGGCTTCTTTTTGGTTATATTTTCTTTCTGTTACCTCAATATCTACTTCTACCGGCTGCTCCTCTATCTCTGCTGTCAGCGTTACATTTTGCGATTTTTCTCCATAATCTGCCCGTTTCAATCGGTCATTCTGAAAGATATCCTGTCCATCCATGGCAAGTGTAATTCCTATCCCAAATCCACTTCCCACAAATAAAATCAGTAATACAATGGCGATTTTTTCTGAATAATAGAATGCTTCCTGTTCTTTGTTCCAATCCATTGGATATAGCATTTTTATTTTTTTCTTTATACTGCTCCGGTCGGTTATTTTCCCAAATAATGATTGGTACCATTTTTTCTCTCTGCATATCTCAATAAAATAATTAATTTGGTATCCGGCCTTGTAAAAATATTTCAATCCCCCTTTTTTTCCAGCGGATGGTGCCCTCCTTCCAAGAAAGAGCAGCACAAGAATTCCTATCATTATAAGGATAAAAAACGCCATCGTTCTTCCTGACCTCCCTTAAATTCAGACCTCAATATCCATAATTTTCCCGGCAATGAAATAAGATGCCAAATATAGGATCAGACACCCCGTCATCACGCCCCTGCCCAAAAGAGTATGATACATAATCTCCAAAAACTCCGGAGATGACAAATTTACATATAAAATGATTGCGATAGGAATCACATTCATGATTTTCTGCTCATATCTTTTGGACGACATTACGGTAATGATTTCTCTCTTTACTTCCATTTTGTCACTGATATTTTGTGTTGTATATTGAATGATCCGGATCAGATTTCCACCGCTTCGCTTCGCGGAACAAAATACTTCTGCAAAGCTTTTGATATCCTCTATTCCACTTCTGTCTGCCAGGTCAAAAAGCAGTGCTTCTGTTGTTTTGTTCATGGAAATCTGCTGGACGATAAATTGGAGCTCTCTGCAGATCAGACTCTTGTTCCCATAAAGTGAATCCATTTCCTGATAGGCCTCTTTCCATGCATTTTCTATAGAATATCCCGCATTTAGTGCTGCCGAAACAGAGAACATACAATCCCTGAATTGAAGATTCAACTGCTTTTTCCTTTCTTTTTTTAATTCTTCCTTTCTCATTTTTAAAAAGAAATACAGCAGCGGACTCAAACATACGACCGCCCAAAAGCTTTGATAAAATACATAGGAAATCCCTGATAAAATAAGAAGTCCCGTCCCCAATTCTCGAATCAGCTCTGGAATTTGATACTGATATTTTTCATAAGATGGTGCTCTAATCTGATTCTTTCTTCCTTTTTTCCATATTTGTTTTTGTCTCATTTTTTCTCCTTTCCGCAAAGAGGACATGATCATGCCAGTCCTGCCATTTGCAGCTTTTCTTTATGCTTTAATTCTCCACACCGAACAAATTCGCCAAGGATATTTCCCTGCCGTTCCTCCCGTTCTTCAAACCGATAGAGAGAATGCAGCAAAATTTCCCCATCCCGGATTCCCAAAATTTCCTCTACAGAAAATAGCCTTCGGCTTTTATCCCGCAATCTTCCCAAATGAACCAAAATATCCACTCCGGATGCAATCTGTCTTCGAATGGCTGGCAGTGGGAGATTCATCCCCATCAAGACCATCGTCTCCAGTCTTGAGAGCATATCCGCAGGACTATTGGCATGTCCTGTAGATAACGAACCATCATGACCAGTGTTCATCGCCTGCAGCATATCTATCGCCTCTGCTCCACGAACCTCCCCCACAATTACCCTGTCCGGTCGCATTCTCAAAGCAGACTTAATCAGATCACGTATGGAAATTTCTTTACTTCCCTCTGTATTTGCATTTCTGGTCTCCAATCGTACCAGATTGGGAATCCCGTGAATCTGAAGCTCTGCGGAATCTTCTATCGTAATGATTCGTTCCTCTTTGGGAATAAAATTGGACAACACATTTAAAAATGTTGTTTTTCCAGATCCGGTACCTCCACTGACAAAGATGTTATATCCGGCTCTGACCAGCTTTTCCAAAAAATCTGCAATTTCCTCCGAAACAGATCCCCATTGAATCAAATCCTCAATCTGAATCGGATGCTCCGGAAACCGGCGAATCGTGATAATCGGTCCATTCAATGCAATTGGATAAAGTACGATATTTACCCGAGATCCATCCTCTAATCTGGCATCTACTATGGGATTTGCCTCATTTACCACACGATTTGCTTTTGCGACTATCTGCTGAATAATATCCTCTAATTTCTGTCGGGAGGATAATGTCTTCTCCCAGCAGCGGATTTTTCCTTCCTGCTCAATAAAAATATGCTCTGTCCCATTGACCATGATTTCTGAAACCGACGGATCATCCAGTAGCTCCTGTAAAATATCCAGCTTTCGCATTGAGTTGAACAGCTCCCTGCACAACCTTGATTTTTCTCCCATATTGTAATAATGGGTTTTGGATTCTAATAAAATGGTATCTTCTATCATTTCCATAATTTCTTCATCTGAAATCTCCCTGGAAAGATCCAGATTATCCATAATTTTATTTTTTAATTTTTCTGTTTCCATCCCTTATATCCTTTACTTTGCTTAACGAAATAAACTGCCCCGGATTTTCACACTCTGTGTGCCTTCTGTGAGCAAAATCCGCTTGAAAACACCTTGCAAGATAGGGACTGTAAATAGTCATGCCAGTTCACCTTCTTAGAACCTCTCTGACATAATCCCCAAAAGCTGTCAAAACCAGCTCCTCCGGTCGATGATTTATTCCCTCAAAGCAGGAAAACTCCGGCATCTTAAGTAATTGTATTTTTTCCTTCCATGCTTTCTTTCCCATCCATTCCAAACTTTTTTCAAACTGGATCAGCTTCGCTTGAGAAAGTGCATCCTGCTTTGTAGGCATAAAAATAATCCGGCATTCCTCCAAAAGGTGCAGCACCTGTGGAATATTTTCTCCAAAATCCAAAACAACCCTTTCATAATCGGTAAACTCTGAAATTCCATGAATCAGATTCTTCCAATCCTCCATCCTCATTTCTGAAAAATCCATGGGAGATTGCACTGGTGGAATATAATGCAGTTTTCCCACGCTGCGAACCACTTCAGAAATCTTTAACATACTGCTTGTCTTTCCCTCTCGAATTCGAAATAAGATGTCTGAAAGATCTCTGGCGTAATCCACCTGAAAATACTCCCGAAATCCGGAATATCCTTCCATATTAAGGTACAAGGTCTTATATGTCTCTGCCAAAACCATGCCCGCAGTCATAGAAAAAAATGTTTTCAGACTTCTGCCGCATACAGAATACACTCCCAAAAACTGAGTTTCCTTTCTTTTGTAAATCTGCAGCTGCTCCTCTTCCCGATCTGAATAAATGTAGAATACTTTTTTCAGCAATTCCTCTGCTGACTGATATTTTTTTACTAAAGGAAATCCCTTATCTCCAGCCTCCTGTCCAGCCGCCTTTTCCGTCAAAAGAATCAACTGTCCCATTTCAAGTCCTAAGATTTCGTCACTCAGCAGGCATTCATTGATCAGTAATATCGAAATCTTTGAATCCAGGATCCCTTCTTTTTTTCTCGCAAGTAATTCCTCCGCTGATGTGAATGCTTTTAATTTAAATTCCTCGTTCTCTTCTCTTTGATAAAATTCCAGAAAATTATATAGATATGCTTTTTCTGGTTCACAAATTACAAACAGCTTTTCTTTCATCGAACCATCTCCCCCCAGATCAAAACACTCATCAGAATGCCAATAGAAAAATGTATCACAGGCTCCATTCCCTGTGCTTCATCATAATACCTGATTCTCTCTTTTTTGGTTATGCTCTTTGAAATATAATTTGCAAGATATTGCAGTCGCGACAATAAATTATGATAATATAACAGTTTGAATAATGCAGCTATGGCATTTAGAATAAAAGATATGATCAGACAAATCGTCCCAATCCGTATCCCCATATGAACATATAGAACAGATAGTAATTTAATATCCCCTGCCCCAAGCATCTTCAACCAAAACAGTACCATCAATAAGACCACCGGCACCGCTCCTGAACAGAAAAATTTCCATATTCCCCATGGACCATGTTCAATTATCTCCCATAACAGTCCTGATAACCAGCCGATTATAATCAGCCGATTTGGAATCTTTTCTGTCTGGATATCTGATGCTGCCCCAATTCCAAGCAATAACAGTAATATCCCGATTTTTACTCCATTTTCCTCTATCTTTTTATCCTCTTTTCTTATTTTTTATTGTTTCTTTGTATTTCCTGACTGTACTCATATTATACCCCTTAATATTTAATTTGTAAATATAAAATTTTCAATTAAGCTAATTTTGTTATTATTTCCTAAATAATGTTTTGTATTTTTATACTTATTTCCCATATTATTTTTGTTTGTTTTGTAATTTTACCCAAATATTTCTATGATATATTGTATAAAATTAACAGTTTAGGATTATACTTACATTATAGAAAAGGAGGCTGACATGAAAAATTTTTTTAAAAAGACCCGAGACATCGACGAGCAATACCAAGCCTTACTTTCAGATATTGACCGAACGAAAAGAGAATTAGAAAATGCCTATACAAATTTTGAAAATGTGGTAAATCCAGATTTAATAGATTGTTATATATTTGAAGTGAACTCTGTTCAAAAAAGATATAAATTCCTGATGGATCAAGTAAAAGCGTTTATTGCTATTCCTCAGAATCCGAACAGCAATGAAACGCTTTCTTGAATTTCCTGATTATATACTATTTTATGCCAAAAAACCTCGATTCTGATTTTGGCCTGCAAAGGTCTCCATCAGATCATTTTTTCCATAGGTCAGTCCCGCATAGACCTTTTGTGTATTCTCCATCAATTTCGGAGAATTATCCTGCTCGCTGACCTTTTCAAATGCTTCTGCCAGACCATTTACAACGATAAACGCACCCCTAAGCTCTGTTCCATCTTTTCGAATCATTGCCTGAGAAATTACATTCAGCACATATTTGTACAAACGGAGCAGTTCCTGAGAAATTTCATATTGAAAATCCAAAGAATCTATCAATTCAGATACTACCGGCTGGGCATGATTTAGCGCTTCACGGTAAGCCTCCATGTCACCCTTTTCATATGCCTGTTCTGCTTCCTTTAGATATTCTTTTAAAATGTCAAATACTATGACTACCAGCTGGCTCCGATTACTTTCAGAAATCCGGAGTGAAAATTCCTGTTTTTTTTCTCTTGTCATGATTTATTTCCCCTTTTCCCTGCTATTATCCCATCACATAATTGAACTGTCATGGAAATACTATTTTACTGCAAAAGCTGTAGAACTGTCTGTGGACGATCATTTGCCTGTGCAAGCACCGAAGTACCTGCCTGAACCAGTACATTGTTTTTGGTATATTCCGTCATTTCCTCTGCCATATCCACATCCATGATCCGGGAAAGTGCTGCGGTTAAATTCTCTGCTTCCAGATCCAGATTGGCAACCGTATGCTCCAGACGATTTTCATAAGCTCCCAGACTGGCACGTACAGAAGATACTTTTTTGATTGCTTCGTCAATTTTAGTAATCGCTTTGGAAGCTCCGACACGTCCTTTCAGATTCAGATCATCCACCCCCAGACTGTAGGATGACATATTCGGAATCCGAACCTCCATGGTCTGTCCCTCATTGGCTCCAATCTGAAGCGTCAGTGTTCCAATATCCTTTACTTCGATATTTACATCCTGCTTTCCGGAGATTGGATTATCCGGATTTGGATTGGTCTCTAAATCCATGGAAAATCCGTGCAAATCTGTAATAGAAATTCTAGTTCCTTTTGTGACCATTGCCGCAGGCGCATCATAGCCTACATACTTTCCATCATCCTGCTTCTGAAACTCTGCTTCTACATCCTTTCCCTCTTCTACGGTCAAGGAAGAAATTCCTAGCAGCTCTGCCAGCTTTTCATTTCCTGCGGAAACACTGATCTGTTCACTGGAGCCATATTCTTCGGCTTCAAAAATCAGCGCATTGGAAAAGCTGTATGCTTCAAAATTTTCTGCTCCATCATGGCTGAGCGTGATATCTGCCCTCTCACAGGCATCCTGAAACTTTGCATATACCTCTGCTGCCGTATCGCCTTCTTCTACATTGAAGGAAATATCATTCACGGAAACGGTTCCCGCCTGCTCCTTTGTCACAGGCTCAGACTGTCCGCTTCCTGCTCCTCCTGTGGCCTTTGTTTTGGTCGCATCTGCCAAAATAGAAATGCCATAGGTTCCTTCTCCTACATTTTCTGTGAAGTAAAACATTTTTACATAATCATTGTCTGTGTAGGCTCTTGCATTCAAGCTTCCATTGAATAAGGTCTTTTTATTAAATTCTGTATCTGTGGAAATTCTGTCAAGCTCCTGTGCAAGAGAATCAATCTCTGACTGAATCGCATCCCGGTCTTCGTTAGAATTTGTATCATTAGCAGACTGAACTGCCAACTCTCTCATACGCTGAAGCATGCTGTGAACCTCATTTAGCGCTCCGTCAGCGGTCTGAATGATAGAAATTCCATCTGAGGCATTTCTGCTCGCCTGTGCAACGCCATCAATCTGTGCCTGCATTTTGGTGGAAATCGCAAGACCTGCCGCATCATCAGATGCTCTATTGATTTTTAAGCCGGAAGACAATCTTTCTAAGGATTTTGTCACAGCATTTTCTGAATTAGCCAACATATTATTTGCAATTAACGCGGATATATTATGATTAATTTTCATGTTCTGCACCTCTTTTTCATTTTATCATTTAAGAATACCTATATAAAGTATCGGGAAAAGCGCGCTTTTTCATAACCCTTTTTCCAAAAAAGTGCCCTTCCTATGTGTTACTATTCACAGCTCCGCTGTTCATAGCAACAAAATGCACACGCCAAAGGCGCACAGAGTGGAAATATGCCCTATCGGTCATAT
>CADBUD010000092.1 GCA_902797785.1 uncultured Lachnospiraceae bacterium | reverse complement strand
GCAGCTCTCCCGGCGCATTTGCGCCTGAAATCCTCATTCTGGGAGAAATTCCTGCTTCACAGCAGGAAAATTTGATAAATAAAACAGATTCTTACGCGCAAGCGCGACGAATCTCTTTCATTTATCAAATTGACTGTAAATAGTAACATTCACGTTCATATACTTATAATGAGAGATTTGACATGGAGGGTATTATGTCCATTTATGTCGTTAAACCGAAGGATCGTGTCTCTTCCATCGCAGAACGTTTTTCCTTGTCAGAGGAACAGATTATTTTTGATAACCAGCTCATTTCGCCATACACTCTCGCTATTGGGCAGGCACTTTACCTTGCAGAACCAAAATCTTCTTCCCTATCTCCGATGTTTCGAAGCAGCGGATATGCGTATCCCTTTATCAGCAGATGGGTGCTTCAGAACACACTGCCATTTCTTACGGTGCTCAATATCTTTTCCTATGGCTTTACCCTGGACGGTCATCTGATTCCACCGGCATGGGATGATCTGCCGCTGATCGAGGCGGCCAGGTCAGGAGGGACACTCCCGGTTCTGACCCTGACTCCCTTAGATGTCAATGGTAGATTCAATAATCTGCTGATTCATTCTGTCGTTTCCACCCCTGCTTATCGTGAGCAGCTTTTTTCGGAGCTCAGCCTGATGGTCACGGAAAAGGATTATGCCGGAATCGATATCGATTTTGAATATATTTTGAAAGAAGACCGGGATGATTTTACTGAATTTGCAGAAGCACTGACACAACAAATGAGGCGGATCGGACGGTTCGTTTCCATCGCCTTAGCTCCCAAAACATCCAAAGATCAACAGGGGCTGCTCTATGAAGGAAAGGATTACGCAGCCCTTGGCCAGGTGACAGACCACGTCTTTTTGATGACCTATGAATGGGGGTATAAATATGGACCAAATATGGCGGTCGCACCAATCAATCTAGTCCGCCGGGTCGCAGAATACGCCATCACGGAAATCCCGCCAAAAAAGATCAGCCTCGGGATTCCAAACTATGGTTATGACTGGCCGCTTCCCTATATAAAAAATGAAACCGTGGCTAGAACCATCGGAAATGTCGAGGCTGTCCAGATTGCTATCCGAAACGGTGCATCCATTTCTTTTGACGAAACTGCGATGTCTCCTTATTTTCAATATATGTCAGAGGATGTGCTTCATGAGGTATGGTTTGAGGATGTGAGGAGTCTTTCGGCTAAATTTGACCTGATCCGGGAACTAGGGCTGGAAGGGGCAGGCTTTTGGCAGATCAATCAGCTCTTTCGTGCCAACTGGCTTCTGTGGGAGGAGCAGATGGGTTCCAGTATGACCGGATAAGTTCCTCGTTCAGTTCTTCGCCAATGACTAAAAAGACCTGTTGTCCTTCCCGGATTGGCCGAATCTCAAAAGAGTTCCTGGTCGCATTGAGCTCCTTCCAACTGTTATTTGATGCACCAAAAAAACCTTTGATCCGAATGACGTTTCCACAGCCCGGATCGTTCATGATTTTTTTGACACATTTCAAAACCTCCGATTCTGTCAGGGACAGGTTCATAAAATACAGGGAAGAAAACGCTTCTTCTGTGCCTGACAGCTTGACATAATCGGACAAGACATAGCCGCTTTGAGAAATCTGTTCAAAATCAGAGGCCGTCAGCTGCTCCCAATCCTTACAGATTATTTCCTTTTGGAAGCGGCGACGGCATCCAACGGTTTCCATGACTTGATTGAGACGATCCGTCACGACAGAACACTCCTCTTTCGTAAAGTGGGAGGCATGGCTCAAGATAACCGCATTGGCATTTGCTAACTGAGACGCCAGAAGAAACAGCAGGCTTTTAGAAAGATCCGACTCGATTCTGGCATCAACGATGGCAATGACGTTCCCGATTTCATACCACCGGTCTAAGGGATCTTCTCTAAGCGTATCAAAAAATTCATCGACATCAAAAATTCCGGAGGGCTCGACCAAGACACGATCGTAGCCGCTCATCCCCATCGAAATCAGCTTGGTCTTAAATCGGCGTTTATGGCAGTCTTTATCGCATCCGCCGGCGACCATTTCCAGCTCACAATTCTCACCCCGGATTTCCTGCAGCAGCATGAGATCGACATTGACGGCGCCATAATCGTTTTCCAGAATCCCTATTTTTTTCCCGGATGCAATCAGATACTTTGCATATTTTTTAATAAAGGTCGTTTTTCCTGCCCCTAAAATTCCTGTGATCAAATCTATTTTTATCATGATTCTCCTCCTGACGCAATTTGTTCCCGGAACGGACGATGTACTTTTTTTCGGGTAATCTGTACCAGGAACAGACTGGTGATTCCCTCCAGCTTTGTCGGAACCGGATCCTTTTTAAGCTCCCGGTCGAGCACCTCCAACAGCTCTTTCGTATCCTCTTCTCTTTTTAGATTTACAAAATCAACGATACAGATTCCGGAGCAGTTCCTTAACCGGAGCTGTCTTGCAATCTCTTTTGCTGCTTCCAGATTGGTCTGTAGGAAGGTCTGCTGGACATCGGATGATTTCCTGACATTTTTTCCGGAATTGACATCAATGGACAAAAAGGCTTCTGTCTGCTCGATCACAAGATATCCTCCGGATTTGAGCCAGACCTTTTTGGAAAGGGCTTCCTTTATAATTTGACGGAATCCATATACGACACTCAATGGAACACGGGAGTCATCATATCGAACCAGCTTTTTTACATCCTCCGGCTGCTCTGTTAAAAGGTATTGCTGAATCTCTTCGTAGAGATCCTCTTCACTGACAATGATCTCCTCAACTTGTCCAACATAAGACCCCTTGATCATAGATAGATAGTGGGGCATCGGACGATACAGACAGGAATAGCAGGGACGGTACGGAGCTTGTCCGATCAGCTGTGTCATTTTTTGGGAAAGACTGGAAAGTTCCTCTAGCAGGGCTTTCTCTGACGCCTCCCCAGCGTTGGTACGCAGCAAAAATCCGTAAGACCATTCCCTTGTCTTTACCAAACTGGTCAGGCGTTCTTTTTGCTTTGCCGTGAGCTTTCTGGAACACAGGATGTGTTTCGTATCTGTCAACAGGACGGCATATCTTCCGTTCAAACAAAGCTTTGATGTGAATACCGCATTTTTGTTTTTCATCGGCTCTTTTTCCATCTGCACCAAAATCTCATCCTCTGCTGTAAGTGGCCTATCCGGGGATTTGGATCGATAGAGAAAGGTCTTATTTTCCCGAAGGGAAAGATAGCCGGAGGTATGCGGTGCGTACTCTAAAAAAGCAGCCTGCAGATTCGGAATGATTTTTCCTACTTTTGCTATATAAATACTTTCAGCACGTTCCGTGCTTTTCTCCTCTTCACACACAATTTCGACGGCTTTTCCATCCTGAAGACGAACCGCGAAGATTTTTTTTTCTGCATGGTCTTCCGGTGAAACATGGGTTCGGTCGATAATCAGTTTTTCGCTCATCTTAGTTTTCCCTTCTGTAGTTCCATTGTCTGTTTCAAAATCGAAAGGATCCGATCCATATCCTCCTCCGTATTTTTGATATCACTTGGCAAACAGAGCCCCCGTTCAAAGATATCTTCACTGACAGCTCGCTCTTCTACCTTAACAAATGGGCAGCTTTGAAAAACAGGCTGTAAATGCATCGGTTTCCAAATCGGCCGGGATTCAATATTCTCTTTTTCTAACGCCAGCATCAGGGAAAGTGGTGTTAGCTTTTCTCCCGGCGCTATGGTGACGCAGGACAACCAGTAATTGGAAAGACAATCCTCAGGTACAGGATTCATCGTAAGGAAATCATATTCAGAAAATGCCATACGGTATCTCTGATAGAGAGCCGTCTTTTTTTCGACATGCTCCATTAAGTGCAAAAGCTGTCCCCGTCCAATTCCCGCCACGATATTACTCATACGGTAATTATATCCGATTTCTTTGTGCTCATAATGGCGTGCCGGTTCCCGGGACTGGGTAGAGAGGAAGCGAGCCCGGTCGATCTGCTCCTCGTTCTTTGATAAAAGCATACCGCCGCCGGAGGTCGTGATGATCTTATTTCCATTAAAAGAAAGGATGCCAAAATCTCCAAAGGTTCCGGCATTTCTTCCCTTGATGCTGCTTCCTAAGCTTTCTGCCGCATCCTCGATCAATGGAACTTCCCATTCCTCACAGAGTTTTTTGATTTCCGGCAGTTTTGCCGGAGTCCCGTAAAGATTAACGGCAATGACCGCCCTGGGCCTGCCATACGTTTCAAAGGCCTTTTTCAATGCGACGGGATCCATGTTCCAGCTTTCCCGTTCAGAATCAATAAAGACCGGAATCGCTTTTTGGTAACAGATGGGATTTGCAGTAGCTGAAAAGGTAAGATCCTGACAAAAGACAGTATCTCCCTCTTCGACACCGCATAACAGATTCGCTAAGTGCAGAGCCGCCGTACCAGAGCTGAGGGCGGCTGCATATACCTCCTCCCCCAGAAATGCGGCGGCTTCTTTCTCAAATTCATTGACGTTCGGTCCCAGTGGAGCGACCCAGTTCGTTTCAAAGGCTTCCTTTACAAAGCCCTTTTCTTCTTCGTGTATCGTAGGTGATGAAAGATAAATTCTTTTCATGTGCGGCTTCCTTTCCTATATCTATCGTGCATTGCTGATTTGATGGTTCAAAAAGAACTACACCAGCTGCAGCATTTTTTCTACATCGAGCATTCCCCAGCCCTGACGATTTCTGGGATATCCCAAATCTTTTGCCGATTCCCTAAGGAGCATCTTTACCTCAACCGGGCGCAATTCACCGGCTACTGACAGCAATAAGGCTATTGCGCCTGAAACAATGGGCGCCGACATGGAGGTTCCGCTCTTTTTGGCATACATAGAGGCTGGGTTTGTATAGGAGAAACGGTAGTTACAGCTTGTGATGCCGGTTCCCGGAGCGACCAGGTCCGGTTTCTGAATGCATTCCCTGGTTGGACCGCGTCCCGAATAATTGGGAATCAGTCCAAAGCGATATGATGATCTGCCGTCGTCATCGCTCGCCCCAACGGTAATGATTTTTCTGCTGTTCGCCGGTGCCCCGATGCTCTGGGGCTTTGGCCCATTGTTTCCCGCCGCGGCAACCACAACAATTCCTGCCTGCCACAGCTGCTCTACTTTTTTTACCAGAATGCTTGACTCAGAAAAATATTTTCCTGTGGTACAACCAATCGAAATATTTAAAATGCGGATGTTCCATTCCCTGTGATGTAAAAGAATCCAATCCAGAGCCGGAAGGACATCCTCTATATTTCCATTTCCCATAGAGTTGAGCACCTTCAAAACGATCAGACTGCTTTTCGGTGCCATGCCCGAAAGCGTTCCGTGAGAGGCTGCGCCGCTTCCGGCTAAAATCCCACAGATATGTGTTCCATGCCCATTATCATCATAAGGAGAACGCCGATGCTTTAAAAAATCCAAAAACAAAACCGGATTTTTCTTTGGAGTCGAAAAATCCGGATGGGGAGTTATGCCTGTATCTACTACCGCAATTCCAACATGTTCTCCCAGAATCCCTCGTCGATGAATGCTTTCCAAATGCAGCATTTTTGAAATCTGATCCATAACTGTGATCCATCGATTCTGTCTTTTTCTTAATATATGAGAGGACAGAGGATTTGGTGAACAGCATCCTTTACCGTTTTTTCAACAGATACCGGCTCTTGGATACAATCTTATTCATGGCAATGGTATGCTCTGCGATTTGCTTGTTCAGTTTGATTCCTCGTTCTACAAAGAATCCGTTATCATTGACAATTTTCATGGTCCGGCTGACATTTTTGGAGATATTTACGACCATACCCGTTTCCCGGTTCGCGACCTTTTCAATTCCTTTCATGCTGTACATGATCATTTTGCTCTCTTCCATCAAGGATTCGATGGAGGAAAGAACCCGGGAAATCCGCTCCATGCTCATCTCTACGGCCTCCTGAAGGTCTGCAATACAATCATCACCTTCATTTGCCGCCTTGATGCATTGACTGGATATTTCTTTGATTTCGTCATTGAGAATCTGTAGCCCGTTTTCCGTCACCTTGTTTTTGGAAAATTCCACATTGGAATTGATGGAAAGCATATTGGTGCGGAACGAAAGGGAATCTATGTCATTGACCAGATTTTTCATCCGGGCAGAAAGCTGACGGATCCCATCGACTGCCTGCTCAACCTCTTTTAATTCTCTTCCGCATCCGGCAATTTTCTCTGATACCTGTTCGACCTTCCGTCCAGTGCTTTCTGTATTCTCCAGATTCAGCTTGACACTGCGCTCAAATCTTCGGCATTCTTTGGTCACATCATCCTCCAAGGTCATCTCTTCCATAAAGACTTCCCGTAATTCCAAAGAATTCTCCAGGGCACGGTTGGATTTTAGCAGCATCTTATCAATGATTTCCCGAATATCTCCTACGGTCTCGCTCAATGCCAGAATCATTTCCTCAACGACAAAGGAAAGCTCTCCCACCTCATCCCTGCGGTTTTTTTCGAATTTTACGTTTTTTCCATAGGAGAACATTTTGATGACTTCGATCAGGGAACGAATCGGTTTCATCAAGCTGCGGTTAATGACCAGGACGATAATCAAAACAATGAGAACTCCCAATAGAAAGATTATGGCAGGAACCAGCATAATCGCAGCCTGGGAAATCCAGAGCTGCCTTGTCGGAATCACAGAATACATCTCCCACCCATTTTCTCCAACAGGAGTCACAAAAAGATAGACTTCCTCTCCCTGGCAGTCAGTACGATAGATTTCAGCATTTTCCATGGTATTCAGGCGTTCGGAAACTTTAAATTCCACATAATCTGAACGCTCTTTTCCCCGCCACTGCATATCTGTATGGTATAGGATTCTTCCATTTTCAGAAACGAGACAGTAGGCATTGGATGGATTTTCGTAAAACAGGACATTCCCGATCACGGCCTCTACGCTGTCTACTGAAAACTCCACAGCAACTACACCGCTGATGGTATTTCTTAGAGTGTTTTTGATGGGATCTAATATACTGATCACGGTTTTTTTGAGATTCTCATCATAATATGGCTCTGTTACGAACAGCTTCTGCTGATACATCAGCTCCTCATACCACGACTGCTCTTTGGGATTCCAATTCGTCATGGTTCCGGAAAATCCCTGATTGGTGAACATGTTCTCATGAATAAAATCTCCGGCCCAGGCAATTACCATATCTCCCTGATAGTTTTTTTTCATACTATTGAGCATTGCAATGGCTTTTTGATAATATACACTGCTCGAACAGTTAGCAGAATCCTTTACCGTAGAAAAATAATTTTGAAAGGTTTCCCGATAATTGCACTCCAGCATGGAAATATATACCTTGTTTACTTCCTGTACGATCTGTGCTCCCTGTACCATCCGCTGATCGTATTCTGATTTTAAGAGTTCTCCCCGGATACTCTGTGAGAAATCAGAAAAAGCCCATCCTCCGCCTATGACTGCCAGAAGCAGAATCGCCACAATGATATAGCAGGAGCTTCGTGTCGCTATACTGGAAAACTGAAATCGTTTTTTCTTTTTCACTGCCATCCTATCACCTCATCGTAAACTCGTTCTCTTTGGGATGCTCTTATTCTTCCACATCCAAATGATATTTTTGCAGATAGGCATCCATTCTTCCCGTTATGGAAAGAAGCTCTTCACTAAAGGACAGGCAATGCTTTGTAAGTTCTCTGGATTCTGAAATCAGTGCGGAAATCCGCTGAACCTCTCCTGTGATCGTTGTAATTGATTTCAATCCGCCTTCTGCATATTCCGCCATGGAAAATGCGGTCTGATTGATTCCTTTCCCCTCTTCAACAGCCTTTTCCATGGACATTCCGGACAGATTCGCCACATTTAAACTGTGATCGACAACTTCCCTCAAATCATCAAACAGCTGCCCTGCCATTTGCGCCAGAGAATTACATTCATCTGCCAATCCGCGGATCTGACCGGCAATGATCTGAAAGCTGGTCGATTCATTTTTCCCCCGGACTGCCTCAACATTTGCATTGATTGCCAAAAGCCCGGTCTGGAAAGAAATATCATCAATCGATTTTACGATATTTTGAATTTCTAAGAACTCCAAACGGACATTTCCCATTGTCTCCGTCAATTCTTTGAACCGGGAATTCGTCCGTTCGATCTCAACAGAAAAAAGTCCGGATTCATCCCGTACCTTTCGATTGGCAATGACATTGGATCTCATATCCTTTTGGATGGACCGGGAATTTAAAGCCAGCTGATCCGTCAGTTCAATCTGCTTGGAAAAGCTTTCATTCAATGCTTTTACCTGTGTGGAGAGACGGTTCGTCCCTTTCGTCATCTGAAGAGAGAACTGCTTCATTTCTCTCACCATTTTTCTGAAATCTTCCTGCAGCTGCTCTATGTAGCCGGCAATTTCTGTCACATCATTGCTTCCACTAATTTCAGGAAGCACATTTAAATTTCCATCTGCCAGCTCGGAAATATAGCTTCTGAGCTGATGAAGCTGAGCAAAGCGTTTCATCAGGTACATGAGCTGAATTCCGGCACACAGGATAAACGGAAACAGCATACAGACACCATAATGGATGAACCTGATTTTCCCAACGGAAAAAAAAGAGGGCATCGGCGTAGATAGATAATATTGCAGACCTGAAGAGGTTTTCATCAGACACACAGTATGATATTTCTTTCCCTGATAGGAAAAGGAGCCGTATTTTTTTCCTTTGGTATCGATTTTGGCAAATATTTCAGAGGAATGTTCGACCGAGCTCATATCCATCAGGAGATTATTTCGCTTTCCTGATTTCTGATAGAGGATTTCCCCACTGACTCCCAATAAAATGACTTCCTCTGCCGGTGAATCCAGCTCTTCTAAAACAGCTTCCAGCTCTGACACACGAAAATCCAATCCACATGCCGCCACGAGCACGCCTTCTTCATTCTGAACCGGGTAAACGATGGAAATCATGACATTATTTTCTTCATCAAAATAACCATGGCTCAAAAAGCAGGACTCTTTGCTCTTGGCCTCAATATAAAACGGCTGGTCAATCAGTCGAACGGAAAACTCTGTTTTTACCGTCAGTTCCTTTTTTTCGTCACCGGAAACGATCCATTTTTTTTGGGAAGGATTTAACAGCCAAAAGGCGGGATGAATATCTTCGTCGAAAAAGCAATTCGTATATAGATCCTTCAGTAATTTTTCCTGATTTTCCCCCGATTTCGGGTTCGTTAAGGTCTGTAGAGAATACTCTGAATATCCCAGTGCGTTCATGGTATTCATATAAGACATTAATTTATTTTCAACGATCATAATTTTTTCATTTACAGTCTCATATCTTTCCAGCTGATATCTGGACATCGCGTTATCTATATCCCGCACCATGCCGATGCACCCGATAAATATGATACTGAGCAGGAGCGGCATCACAATGAAAACAAGCTCGTCTCCTTGAAAAATCCAGTCCTTTCGTTCCGGCACTCTGCCGGATTTCTTTATTATGCGTTTTTTTACCTTCATCTTGATTTCCCCTGTTTCGCTGCAGTTTTAAGGGATGCCGTTCCCTCTATTTCCTAAAACAGATGATTCGTGTCTAAAATCAAACTGATATCTCCATTTCCCAAAACAGTATAACCACAGTATAATCTTGAGCTTTTCATTTTGTTTTCCAGAAAAACCGGAAGCTTTTTTACTACGATCTGACGTATCTTTATGATTTCATCCACAAAGATACAATACTTTCCCTTAGAACTTTCCACAAGAATCATGATGCCTTTTTCGTAGGGAACGTGTTCCTGTTTCGCCTGAAGCCTCTGACTTAGCACAATCAGAGGATAGGCTCGTTTTTTAATCAAAATTTCCGGCAGCTTCCCTTCTTTTTCCATGACCGGGGTCTGGTCTGTCACAGCAAAAATCTGCTGTACGTAGGAGGACTGCATGGCAAGCTGGAACTCTCCGGCCCGGATATCCATTCCTTCTACAATAGAAAGACTGGTCGGTATCGTCAGAATGAAGGTGGTACCCTGATCTTTTTCGCTTTGAATCTGAATGCTGCCATTGATTTTTTCAAGTTCTTCTAAGACCACGTTCATGCCCACTCCTCGGCCAGAGTATTCGGAAACAGTCTCTTTGGTAGAGAAATTCGGTGTCATGATCAGCTGATAAATTTCTTTGTCACTATATTCCTCTAAAGACCTTGAAAGAAGGTTTTTTTCTTTTGCTTTTTGAATAATCTTGTCTTTGTCCAGTCCGCATCCATCGTCAGAGATAATGAACTGAACCTCTCTTCCTAGGTTTTTGGCCTGTACCAGAATGGTTCCGTGCTCATTCTTGCCAAGCGCAAGCCTTTCTTCCGTGGACTCTATGCCGTGATCTAGGGCATTTCGGATCAAATGCAGGAATGGATTGCTCAAGTGCTCTACCGTGTTTTTATCAATTTCGGTCTCTTTTCCCTCCAGAGTCAGCGTGACTTCTTTATTCAGCTTCTGACACATCTCCCGCACGATTTTACGAACCTTCTGGAATAGTCCTTCGACAGTGATCAAATTTAAGGATAAGGTCATTTCCCGCATTTCACTTGTCTTCTTTTTCATTTGACTTATGACACGTCCCATCATTTCCCGGTCATTTTTCCCATAGACATCCTCCATGCTGGAGAGCATATTGATGATTTCCCCCACGGTATCGACCAAAGAAGCTACCTTGGTCTGACTGACACTGATCATAGCTCTCTGGCTGCCGGCATGAGATCGTTCTGAGGTCTTGTTTTTAGTGTCAACCGGTTCAGAATCGGATGACAATGCCGCAGGGGAAGCCTTGGACTCTTTATTGACAGCAGAACCAGAAGATTTTTCTTCTGTATGATCTTCTCTTTTCGCATGATCGACGTACATTTGTTTTTCCAGCATGGAAAGGGCGTTTTCATACATCTTTTCTATGGCTTCTGCTGTATTTTCTTTTCCGGGAAGCTGAAATGACCAGAGCATCCCATCCTCCATTAAGCTTCGGCGAATTTCGTCAGTTTCTTCTAATTCTGCCGGAGAGAAAGTGCTCTGCTCACAAAGGCGAAGTAGTTTTTTTTGAATGACCAGCGCATGGACCGAAAGAAGCTGACAGTCTTTGAACCAGATCCGTACCCGGTTCCCTAAAGCAGTATCCGCGAAATTGCCTTCTTTTGCCGCCGGCTCTGCCGTTTCACCACTGCCATCCAGCCGTCTCATCAGCTGTTGGATTCGGGCATTGAGTTCCTCCTCCGGTTGATTCTCATAGCTTCCGGACTGGATGCTTTCAAATACATGCTGAAAATAATCCAAGACGGAAAAAACACAATTGAACACTTCTTTTTCTTCCTCAGACTGCTCCTTTGGCTGCTCTTTTTGAAGAAAAGAAAACAGATCCTCTGCCAGGTGCGCCGTATGGGAAAGGGCATGAAACTCCATCATGGCCGCCGACCCCTTTACGGTATGCATAATCCGAAAGATTTCCTCCAGATCCTCTTTCGAAAAGTGTTTGTCCTCTTCCGCGCCATATACGATATCATTTAATCCATCCAGCAGAGTCGTCTGTTCATACAGATAAATCTCAAGCATTTCTCCATCATCAAAATCATTCATGCTTTCACCCACACCTTTGTCAATTTTATGCTTTACTTATACATTTTCTCCAAATGTCAGCATTTCTTCCAAATCCAGCATAGAGATCAACTGATTCGCTGCATCTTCTCCGGAATCATTTTTCGTCCGGACAAAATTTTTCAGATATCGGTTTTTCTCATTTTTTTTGGAAAGACTGACAAATTGTTCGGAATGGACACTTAATACGTCGCACATATCATCTACGATGATACCGACTCGTTCTCCGGCAAAGGATACGATAACGATTCCCTGATTTTTCTCTTCTTCTTCCAGGGAAGAGGCAGAAGCCTCTTTTAAAAGAAAATTAGAATCCACAATGGGGATGATACGATTTCGGAGATTGATAATGCCTAAAATCTCATCCATGGAGCCAGGAAGCGGAATGATTTTTTGGATCCCGATAATTTCCTCGACACGCTCCATTCTAAGACCATATAGGGTTTTTCCTATGTAAAAGACCAAAATCTCTACGGATTTATTTTCAGAAGTATTTGTGTCCATGGCCAAGCCTCCATCCGTTCTATCCTTTATTCATCCAGTACATTCCGAATCATGGTCAAAAATTCATCTTTTTTGAATGGTTTGCTGACAAATTCTCTCGCTCCCATCTCGATTGCATCAGCAATGATCAATTCCTGTCCTACAGCGGAAAGCATGATGACCTTCATCTCCGGATCGTTTTCTAAGATTTCTTTTAATAAAGACAGATCCTTCCGATCTGGCAGTGTGATATCAAGAAGAATCAGATCCGGTCTTTCTTCACTGATTTTTTCCAGGGCTTCTTTTGCTGTTACTGCTTCCCGTACATTTTTATATCCACCTTCATCTAAGGTCTTTCTCGTTAATTTTCGGGCAAAAATCGCGTCATCTACTAATAAAATGCTTTCTTCCATAAGGTTTTCCTTCCTTTCTTTACTGCTTGTAGCCAGACTGCCGCAAGCCATATGTTTTTATTCTAATCCAAAGCATTCCACAATTTTATTCAGCATTGCTTTTTGTGGAAACATCAAAATCTGTCCTTCGACCTCATTGTATTCCTGATCGATTTCCTGCTGGTCTGATTCTCCCTGGTTGACAAGAAAAAATTTCCCTTTGACACAGACACTTTCACGAAACAGATCTAAATACTGCATCGTGTAATCTACCAGATCCTTGATCTTTCCGTTTTTGGTCTCAACAAAAGAAATATACATTCTCGTATCGGTATAAACAGAAAGAGCCGAAAGATAAGCTCCTGTCATGACATTTGCCATTTCTGTAATCAATGACATAGCCTCTTCATTGGCGTGCAGATTTTTAATCTGGTCTTTTTGCTTCCGAAGCATTTTTGCCAATGCCTTTTCAATAAAGGATTCCTTGAGCAAAAACACCATTCGTCCATCCATATCATTTTCAAACTGGAGTGTCACCTCCACGGCATCTTCATTTTGCGAAAAAATCGGGCTATCATTGATCTCATCTGCCATGATTACTTCCGGAACATCGATCAGAAGGCGAAAACCTATCATTTTGCTCAGTACCGATGTCGCTTTTCCGACTCCTACATTTCCTATTTCACGCAGAATCTCTCTTAGTGGAATTTCTGCCTCATCTAATAGATTCTCCCTCATTTTATTTTCTTCCTTCCACATTTGTGTCATCTGTTCCATATCAAGCTCATAAATCAGTTGTCCGGCCGCATCATTGCTGTAAATCTGTTCTATGCATTTTCCTTTTCCATGTTTTAGGATATTAGGAGTGCTGCATACCGTATAGTCTCCAAAATCTTCTACTGAGAATACATGGTCGATAATATAGCCTGCTTCTCCGGTCTTTGTCTTCAACACCAGAATGGTAACTCTCTGCCTGTCCGTCAGGCAATAATTCCGAAGCACATATCCACGCAGATCATAGAGCATCAGGGACTGTCCACGGTAGAGGTATTCCATTTCCTGACAGTTCCCGGAAAACTGTTCCTCCATTTTTTTGTCCATGGGCATGACTCTGCAGAATTGTTCGACAGGAACTGCGAGCATCAGATCTGAGATACAAAACCGAACATAAAATTTTTTTGTACTCTCCATGCACTTGTCCTTTCTTTACTGTCGGTAGATCTATACTCATGAACGAAACAGCTTGCCGTTTGTTCATGAGCCACGCCGGATTTTAGTCGCCAAAAGCGACATTTTCCTCACAAAATCCATGCGCATCAGTTTATACTGTTAGCGAAAAACGGGAACGGTTTTCGCTAACGAGTATAACAAAAGGACGCCCGGTAACACGACGTCCTTTTGCTGCAGGCAGGCCGGCCTTACCATTTCATCTCTTCGTTCCATTGACGGAACAGCAATCGTGAATTATAATTCGCGGTTATATAAATGTCTTGGAATACCATCAACCATAACGGCCGGCACATCTGCCTGAATCAACGGTTTAACATAACTGATAAATTTCTCTGTTACATTTGCATTTTTTACATCAATCCATTCTGTCGGTACGACCTTTTCATCATTGGCAATCTTGTGGACATCATAGAGGTCTGTCGAGCACTGATATGGATCATCAGAAACTCTTTTTAAGATGACCATCTTTCCATTGTCCCCTTCATCTGCGGCCTTTACAGCAGCACCTCCCACCTGAAAAGCTTCCTGGATATCCACTCTGGAAGCAATATGTGAGCCAGCTCTTTGGAGCGTGCTGAATTCTACAGAACGCGTCTTACAGCCCAGCTCAGAAGCAACATGACTGCACAGGAAGGCTGCCGTTCCTGTCAGCTGCTTATGTCCAAAGGAATCGACGTAATCAACGCCCTCCGTCGATAACTCACAAACATATCTGCCATCTTTTAATTTGACGCCCTCAGAGAGGCAGACAACCACTGACCCCTCACGCTCTAAGAGCTCCTGTGTCTTTTTCATAAAGAAATCCATGTCAAATGGAATCTCCGGCAGGAAAATCATATCCGGCCCCTTGCAGTCCTCTCCTCTGGAAAGTGCTGCCGCCCCGGTCAGCCATCCGGCATTTCGTCCCATGATCTCTACAATTGTGACAAGGCCGTTCGGATATTCAATACATTTGCTGTCCCGGATGATTTCTTTTACGGAAGTACCGATATATTTTGCAGCGCTTCCAAAGCCCGGGGTGTGGTCGGTCACTGCAAGGTCATTATCGATTGTCTTTGGAACGCCAATGAAGGAGACATCTTTTCCTCTTCCTGTCACCATGGAATAATCATAAAGCTTTTTGATTGTATCCATGGAATCATTTCCACCGATATAGAAGAAATATTTTACATCCAGCTTGTCCAGGATATCAAATATCTTCTGATAGATTTCCTCATTCTCAAAAATCTCCGGAAGCTTATATCGGCAGGAACCCAAATACGCGGATGGGGTACGCTTTAGCAGCTCGACATCCAGATCATTTTTAATGTGCTCTGAAAGATCGACGTATTTTTCCTCCAATAATCCCTGAATCCCGTGAAGCATTCCAAAGACTTTGCCAGCTCCTCGCTCCTTTGCCGTGGTGTAGACTCCGGCAAGGCTGCTGTTGATTGCTGCAGTCGGACCACCCGACTGACCTACGATTGCATTTCCTTTCATTTGTTCAATTCCTTTCTGTTTCGTTTTCTTTTTATTATATCATTTTTTCCGCTGTTCAACAAGACAATTTTGCTGTTTCTAAATTTTTTTTAAAAAAATGGTTCCCCTTTTGTTTTTTTTACATATGATACAGTGTAAATAAAAATTTTGGAGGAACCAAACATGAGTGACTTAGCTGCTACCAACTGTGGATGCAATGATGGAGGAAACAACTGTAGCTGTATCATCTGGATCTTACTTTTGCTCTGCTTCTGCGGAGGAAATGGATTCGGCAATAACGGCTGCGGAAACGGAAACGACTGCTGCTGGATCATCATCCTGCTCCTGCTCTGCTCGAACTGCGGAAACGGAAATAACTTCCTGTTCTAATCTTACCGCGGGAATTCCTAAGATCTGCGATCTGTCATAGACATCTTTTATGGCATTTTCAATGATTTCCTGTGAAGCTCAGTGCGTCTTTGGTATGCACAATCGCAACAAGTTTTCATTCCGGCATGTTAAGGATTCCCTGACATGCCGGAACGTTGTTCTGTTACGGCTTCCCGTTTTTTACTTTAACTTTTCTATATCCGCCACATCGATTCGTTTCGCGTCCGCCCAGATTTTTTCCAAATCATAGAACAGGCGGTCTTCCCGGGAAAACAGATGAATCACGACGTCTGTATAATCCATCAGGATCCAGTTCGCCGACGAATATCCCTCAATCTGTCTTGGCAAAAAGCCCGCCTTGCGCAGAACCTCTTCTACATGATCGGCCATGGCCTGGAGCTGATTTTTATTCAAGCCTCCCGCAATCACGAAATAATCTGCAATCACAGTAATTCCATGAAGATCTAACACCTTAATCTCCTCTGCTTTTTTTTCTTCGAGCGCCTCATAAAGGAGCTTTAACATCTCTTTTTCTGACTTCATGCTTTTCTTTTTTCCTTTCTGATGTGGATTCTCTGATAATACTGATAAGCTTCTTCCGTCGTGCCATCAATATCACTTTTGTATTTTTTTAGATATTCCAGTGTGTCCCGTAAAATCATATAAACTGCCTCATCCAGGTCTAAAAATGCCATTTTTCTGATTTCTCTTAGATGCTCTGCCTTATTTCGCAGCGGCTCAATATAGTCTGCCACAAAAACGATTTTCTCCAGCATCGACATCTTCGGTCGTCCGGTAGTATGATAGCAGATGGCATTCAGGATATCGATCTGATGGATGTGATATCGATTCATTGCCAAAAAAGCTCCCAGCTTGGCATGGAGCAGATAAGGGCTGCGCCGCTCCGATTCCGTGATCGGAACATTGTTCTTTTCACACATTTCCAAAATCCGGTCGGCAGATTTTCCTTTGGCACAGTCATGCAGCAATCCGGCAACCTGTGCTTTCTGAATGGAATATCCATAGCGCATAGCTAAGGAAGCACTGGTATAGGCCACTCCCAGAGTATGCTCATACCGTCCCTTGTCCAATTCTTTTTTCATTTTTTTTCTGATTTTTTGAATCTCTGTTTTCGCCATTTTTTCTCACTCTCTTCCATTTTTCACTTCTGTTTGTTTGCTCCGGAGAATAAGGGAGAACTGCTTCGTTGATTTCAACGATACAATCCATGTTCTCTGATGTAGTCCAGTACCCGTGGGTTCAGCAGCTTTTCTGTAGACCTTCCGATTCGGATCTGTTCCCTGATCTGGCTGGAAGAAACCGGAATCTTAGAAAGCATCAGAAACTGTACTATCACGGGAAACCGGGTCTTTATGAAGCATTCCTGCTCTTCTAAGCGGGCACGCCCGAACTCTTCCCTTGCTGCGACCAATAGACTGGCCGTCTTTGCTATGCGCTCCGGAAATCTCCATTTAGGAAAATCCATGAAGGAATCCGCGCCCATAATAAAAAAAAACGTTTTGTCCGGGTGTGCTTTGGACAGTTCCTCCATTGTCTGATAAGTATAGCTGATCCGGTCACTGTCTGCTTCGAGCCGGCAGACAGAAAATCCCATCTGATCCTCCAGCGCCAGTGAAAGCATGGAAAGGCGGTCAGCTATGCCGGTCTGTCCGGCCTGAAGCTTAAACGGCTGACGGCGGGCCGGAAGGAACCAGACCTCGTCCAGACGCGCTTCTTCCCTGGCACATTTTGCCAGCTCCAGATGTCCGTTATGTACCGGATCAAAGGAACCTCCCAGGATTCCGATCCGTTTAGTCTCTTGGCAGCACAATTTTCTTTTTCTCCTTGGATTCCCGATATAAGATAATCTTTTTTCCGATGACCATCACGACCTCTGAATGGGTTCGCTCAGCCAGCATTTCTGCCAGTTCTCTCGGATCGTCCATACAATTTTTTAAGACACCGAGCTTGATCAGTTCATTTTTTTCGAGTGTTTCATCAATGGCTTTCGTATATTCCGGGGTAATGCTGTTTTTCCCGATTTGAAAGGCTGCATTTAAATGATTGGACAAGCTTTTTAAATAAGCCCGCTGTTTGCTTGTTAAACTCATGTTTCTTCTCCTTTTCTCAGCTTTTGTCAATGATATTCTCTGGTATTTCCAATAACTTTTGGCTACTTTTAGAATGAGGATTTCAGGCGCAAATGCGCATCAATAACCTACACATTCTGCTTGCCTTTTTCTCCAATCGCAACAGTCAAAAATCACTTATAGGAAGAAAACTTTCAGTACCTCGCGTTTGGTGCATGATTTTTGACTGTCACTCTCAAAGAAAAATTCAGTGCATCATGTACAGGTTATTTTTGCACAGTTCCTAACTGCTGAATGCCTCTAAAAAATCATAGAGTTCAGACAGGGAATGGATTTTCTTTCCCTGCTCAATCTCCCGCTTTTGCTCTTCCCCAAGACGATCCAGTGAAATGTCGGTAATCGTATAGATCGTCCTTCCATCATTTTGATATACAACGATTTTCCCCTCGGAAGGGAGAAGCAAAAACTCATCTGACTCGGTCAGGTAATTTTTTCGGATTACGATTTTTTTGTCTGAAAACGCTAATAGCTCTGCATGGACAAAACCTTTTTGAAGTTCTTCCTCTCCTGGAAGCTGTTCAAATGTTTTTAGTAAGTCAGAAATCTCTTCTCGCGTTTTCCCAACCAATTCTGTAGGAAGACGATAGCTTCCTGTCTGCAGTTCGCCAGTGTTTTCTTTGTAAATTTCGACACAATACTGTGTTTCTGCTGTTGTTTTTACCGAATCAAGCGCTCCAGCTTCGATTTTTTTGGATTCCTTTGTCTGACGTTCTGTTTCTTTCTCTGCTGCACTTTCTCCTGCCGGTTTTTGGAGGACGGTGTTTTTACCTGAAATCTCCCTTTCCTGCTTTGCCAGCTCAATCATGGCGCTTTGGCGGCGAAGAGCGGAAAACAACAGGGAACAAAGAATGGCAAGCACAAACAAGATGCCAGCCAGTATCCACGCCTTTTTTAGTCTCATTTTGATTCTCTCCTTTTCTGCCCTGGTTTTGTCCGGCCGGCTTCAGAAACGAAGGAATACGTTTCTAAAGATTACCAGACCTATGATATATCTTTGGCAAAAAGGAAATTTTTATTCTGTCCAAAGCAGAAAAAACAACTGTTTCTGATCAATCTAGATCAAATGAAACCGTTTTGCCAGGCGGAGCAAAGCCGTTCCCTTTGGAAAACGTTTGATTTCTGCGGGAGTCAGTCCCTTTAACTTTAATAATGCGACTCCGTAGACCAGTACTGCCACCGGAATGATCAGACAGGTGGTAATCTTCGAGCTGATTGGAAGAAAACCAAACAGAAAACGAAGAAGCAGGATTACCAGCCCCATTGCCGCTCCTGCAATGGACGGAATCAAAAAAGTACGCCTGGTCTCCTGTCGATAGCCAATATATTTTCTGAGCGAAAGATTATTCAAGACACACATACAAAGAGCAAAAACAATATTTGCCGCAGCAACGCCATAGATGTTCATGTGAAAGACAGCAATAAATAAAAACAAGCTCACCAGATGAATCCCCAATGAAATCGCTGCATGCTTGACAGGCGTAGACATATGATTGATTCCCTGCAAAATGCCGTTGGTCAAAGTGGAAAGTGCATAGAATACAACGGAAATTGCGCTAAACTGTAAAAGCCGCTCTGACATTACGGTGGAGTCAGAAAATAACAGCTCTAAAATTGGTTTTCCCATCACCAGAAAAGCAATCGCGCAGGGAATGGTCAGAACCATGACGAAGCGGATCCCGACAGAAATACGATATCTGGCTTTTTTCAAATTTCGCTCCATAATGGCTGCTGTCAGGCTGGGAATCGTAGAAGCCGCCAGGGAATTAGCAATGGCCAGCGGCACATTGATCAAGACCTTGGTCTTTCCGCTGAAGACGCCCCACATGGTGCTCCTTGTCGTTTCATCGATTTTTTGCGCGATCATCAGTTTCTTAAAGATTCCCTGATCTAAAATCGAACTGACATTGTACACGGTCGTACTTAGGATGACCGGAATAATGGTGATGATCAGAATATAAAAAATCCTGCTATAGCTGACAACATCACGGGAACGGTCACTTCGTTCCTTTTTTTTCATGACATCCCGGTAGAGCACATAGACAAACACCATAAAAATCAGTCCAAAGAGTGCGCCGACTCCGGTTCCAATCGTTCCTCCTGCCGCTCCATAGGCCTCCCCATAACGCTGCGGCTCCCCCAATAAGGTTCCGACCTGCTGTCCGTAAGAAAACAGAAAGTAAGCGGCAAGAACACTGACAATGGCATTGACAAGTCCTTCGATGATTTGGGAAATTGCTGTTGGCACCATTGTACCTGTTCCCTGAAAAAAGCCTCGCAAGACTCCCATTAAAGCCACCAGAAGAAGAGTCGGAGACAGAACCCGAAGCGCCAGATAGCTTAGTGGAGTACTCATGATCTCACTGGTAATATATTTTGCCCCAAAAAAGGTAATCAGCATTACGATCGTGCCGGAGCACAGGGCGAACAGCATAGAGGCCTTAAAATATCGATAGGCATTTTTGCTCTCTCCTACTGCCAGATGTCCGGAAACCATTTTGGAAACTGCCAAAGGAAGACTGTAGGAGGAAATTAATAAAAAAATGCTGTAGACCTCATAGGCACAGGAGTAATAATCATTTCCTGTATCATGGATGATCGAGGTCAGAGGAAGGCGGTACAAAAGTCCCATGATCCGGACAATGATCGAAGCAATGGCCAGAATGGAGCCCTGTACTAAAAAGTTTGATTCTTTTGCTTTCTTTTTTTTCATGGAGCTAGGTTACCTTTTCTATTCAATCTCGGATTTTGTTTTTCCGATCTTACAGCGTTTTTTATAGGTATTCTGAATGATGCAGACAAAAGTCTTTCCACGGTTTAATGTGATTTCCTTTCCATCCGGTCCGTAATAATGGGTCACTCCGTATTCCCCATCCTTGCTCCATTCGATCTTTTCCGCTTTTCCATCGGTGATATAATATCCTTTTCCGTAGGCGTCCTTTCCTGTATCAAATTTGAGGTATCCATCTCCGTAATCCTCCCATTTACTATACTGGAGAATAATATTTTTAAATGCCAGCTGATTGTCATTTAATGCATCAATATGTTCTCCACCGTACTGATAGCGATAGTATAATCCGTCATCTTCATGATATTCAAAATATGGATGGTTGATGACATATCCCGGAGCAACATAATTGGCTTCCTTTGTATCATACAGGCTGGCGCTTTCCCCTTCTTTGCAGAACAGATAATGTCCCTCATAATCTTCTTCATAATCCCGGCGGTACTTCATCGCCTTGATCCCCTTTTCAAGCTTTTCCGGGCTGGTATAGAGATTGTGCGGTGCCTTATGATCCTTCGTCCGGAAATAGCAGATGCCATCGACCGGCGCCTCCTGGGCACTCAGATTGTTGACGAAATCCTCCGCCAACAAATCATCGGCATAGATTGCCTGTCCGGCATGTCCATAAATCGCATCAAACTCCAGCGCATAATATAGATAATAAAGGCGGCAGCTTCGGATGGAACCAATCTTTTCCACACCATCCATGTTCTCAAAAATCGCCATCATACGGGTGATTCCGCCCTCGACCGGTGCTTCATAAATGACATCGGCACTGCTGATTCCACTCTGTGGAATCGCGTCTTTGATGTTGTTGATCATCAGGGCAATCGGACGTTTGGTCCCGATCTCTTCCGAGACCGGTTCACCGGTAAGCTTTGAAAGAACCATCCCCTCCGGCAGCTGTTCTTCCTCTTCCTCTGTCGCATCCGCCTCTTCTTCGGTCGAATCTGCTGCTACTTCCTCTGGCTCCGGTGTTTCCTCGACAGCCACAGGTTCCTCCTCCGGCTGATTTTGATTCAGCATGGCGAAGGCCGCACCAACTCCCAAAAGCAGAACAACGATCACAATAGCAGTAATGATGACTGCTTTTTTATTTTCTGTAATGAAATCCTTAATTTTATCCATTTTTTTCTCCTCTATCATCATCAATTATGGCTGATTCTCTTTGTCGGATACCAGTACTGTCAGCTGCTCACACTTTGTGCTCGCGGGACAGTACCAATCTCCTATTATATATCATTAGTAAAAACCAACAATCATCTTCGTCAACAAGTATAAAAAACACCTTGCGAAATATCGGGTTACTATTCACAGCCGTTATCCCGCAAGTTATTTTCAAGCGCATTTTGCTTGAAAATCCGGGGTAGCAGTGCGCCAAATACGACCAAAGGGAGTATTTGCACTCTGTGTGCCTTCG
>CADBUD010000091.1 GCA_902797785.1 uncultured Lachnospiraceae bacterium | reverse complement strand
TGAGGCAGCATGATATCCAAAAAGATGATATCATATTGCTCCTTCTCCAATTTTCCGCGTAAAGCTTCTCCTGCGTAAAATACATCGATTTCTGCCAAGATCGCTTTTTTGCGTCAGATACTTTTGTATTATCTTACCATTCCATTCCCTTTAGCGCATCTGCGAACGGATTATTTTTCGCCTCCCGAACCTCCTTTTGCTGTTTTTTCATATAGGAAGCAACATCCCGTTTTGTCACGCCTCCGCCTTCTTTTTTCCGGCGTTCCTGAAATTTTTCCAGTCTCTCCTTATAACCGCAGCCACAGAAGAACACTGCCTTTTCCCCGTTTCCGGAAAGCTCCATTTTTTTGTGACAGACCGGACATCTGGCATTTGAGGTACGCGATACGGTCTCCCGATAGCCGCAGGTTCTGTCCTCACAGACCAGCAGCTTTGCATTTTTTCCATTAACACTAAGAAGATGCTTCCCACATTCCGGACAGAGCTTATTGGTTCTGTTCTCATGCCGGAAGGTCTTGGTATTTCCCTCGATTTCTTTTAGCAGGGATACGGTATAGCTCCGTATTTCGGACATGAATGCCCCCCGTTTTTGTCTTCCTTCCGCAATCTTTGACAGCTGCATTTCCCAGTCCGCGGTCAGCTCCGGTTTTTTCAAATCCGCGGGCACCAGCTCTAACAGCTGTCTGGCTTTTGATGTCACATAGATGTCATTTCCTTTTTTCTCAATCAAAAAGGTGTGAAAGAGCTTTTCAATGATGTCCGCCCTTGTTGCAACCGTTCCCAGTCCACCGGTCTCCCCGATGGTCTTTACCATGGCTTTGTCGCGGTTCTCCATATATTTTACCGGATTCTCCATTGCTGACAAAAGGGTCGCCTCATTGAAATGAGCCGGCGGCTTTGTCTTGCCTTCTTTTATTGATGCCTTGATCTGGGAGATGGTCTGTCCCTCTACATATTTTGGAAGCTCCCGATTCGCTTTTTTCGCAGAGGCTTCAAATGTTTCTTCACTCTCCATTTCTTCATCATCTTCAAGGAGAGCCTCTCCTGTTTCCAGATAGCCCTCCTCAATGGTCCGATTTCCTTTGGCCATAAATGTTTCTTTTCCCATTACAGCATAGACTGTCGTTTCCTCGTAACGATGCGGAGGATACAGAACAGCCAGAAATCTCCGCACCACCAAATCATAGATTTTTCTCTCATCGGTAGAAAGGTTGCGAAGCTCCACCGGCTGCTCGGTCGGGATGATCGCGTGATGATCCCCGACCTTCGCATTATTCACAAAAAAGGCATTTTTCGCCGGCTTTTTATTTTTCACCTTTGCTGCAAGAGAACGGTAGGGTCCCGTCATGCAGGCCGTCAGACGCTCCGGTATCGTCGGCAGGATATCTTCTGTCAAATACCGGGAATCGGTTCTTGGATAGGTCAGAATCTTATGATTTTCATAAAGCTGCTGCATCAGATCCAGCGTCTTTTTTGCGGAAAATCCAAAACGTCTGTTCGCGTCCCGCTGAAGCTCTGTCAGGTCATAGAGCAGTGGCGCCATTTTCTTTTTTTCTTTTTTCAGCACCCTTGTCACTTTCAGCTTTTCGCCTTTGATTTTATTTATGATTTCCTCTGCTCTCTGCTTTTCAAAGGTGGAGGTACTTCCGCTCTTTTCCTCCTTCCAGGTGAACACCGTCCCTTCTGCCACAATCTGTATTCCATAGTACGGCTTCGGGCGAAACTGTCGGATTTCTTCTTCCCTCTTGGCAATCATGAAAAGTGTCGGCGTCTGAACTCTGCCGCAGGATAGCTGGGCATTGTATTTTACCGTCAGTGCCCTGGTCGCATTGATTCCCACCAGCCAGTCTGCCTCTGCTCTGGAGACAGCGGCACGATAAAGATTATCGTATTCTGAAGCATCCTTTAAATGGGCAAATCCCTCTTTGATGGCTTTATCCGTTACAGAGGAAATCCAAAGGCGGCGACATCTTTTTTTATTTCCTGCTTTTTCTAAGATCCACCTTGCGACCAGTTCGCCTTCGCGCCCTGCATCCGTCGCAATGACGACATCCCCAACGTCTTTTCTTCCTAGCAGTTCCTTGATTTTTGCATATTGTTTTCCTGTTTTGGGAATGACTTCTGTTTTTAGGTGCACCGGAAGGATGGGAAGATCCTCTAATCTCCATTCTTTATAGGCGGCATCATATCCCTCCGGATCCTTTAGGGTCACAAGATGCCCCAGGGCCCAGGTAACGATGTAATTCGATCCTTCCATGTAGCTGTTGCTTTTCTTCTGGCAGTGCAGGACTCTTCCAATGTCCCTGCCCACCGATGGCTTTTCTGCCAATACTAATGTCTTCATTTTACGTTTTTTCCTTCTCTGCTTTTTGTTCCTCGAAAGCCTTTTCCCATCAGCTCATATTCTGCTCTGCCACCAGGCTTTTGCTTCCATATAATTCTCTTAATTTGGGTTTTTCAATCTTTCCTGTCGGGTTTCTTGGGATATCCGCAAAATAAATCTTTTTCGGACGTTTATAGCGCGGAAGTTTTTTGCAGAACTCATTGATTTCCTCTTCATCACAAAGATAATCTTCTTTTACCTCAATGATTGCTGCTGTAATCTCTCCCAGTCGTTTGTCCGGAACACCGATTACGGCAACGTCCTTGATGGCTTCATGGGAACGAAGGAAATCTTCAATCTGTACCGGATAGATATTTTCTCCCCCGCTGATGATGACATCTTTTTTCCGGTCTACCAAAAAGATAAATCCGTCTTCATCCTCCTCTGCCATATCTCCCGTATACAGCCAGCCATCCTTTAAAATTTCGTCGGTGGCTTTTTTATTGTGATAATAGCAGGTCATGACGCCCGGTCCCTTGACACAGAGCTCTCCGACCTTTCCCTGTTCTACTTCCTTTCCCTCTTCATCCACGATTTTTGTCTGCCAGCCATATCCCGCTTTTCCGATTGCACCGACTTTATGGACATTCTCTACGCCCAGATGGACGCAGCCCGGTCCGATGGACTCGCTAAGCCCATAGTTCGTATCATATTGGTGATTCGGAAAGATTTTTTTCCACCGGCGGATCAGACTTGGCGGAACCGGCTGAGCTCCGATATGCATCAGTCTCCACTGTGACAGCTCATAATCCTCCAGCCGGATTTCTCCACGATCGATGGCATCCAGAATGTCCTGTGCCCACGGCACTAAAAGCCAGACGATCGTACATTTTTCTTTGGAGACCGCATCTAGAATAAATTTTGGCTTGGTTCCCTTTAAGAGAACCGCTTTTCCGCCTTCTAAAAAGCTGCCGAACCAGTGCATTTTTGCCCCGGTATGATACAGCGGCGGTATGCAAAGGAATACATCCTCTTTGGTCTGCTGATGGTGGTTCTGTTCTACCCGGCAGGAATGAACCAGACTGCGGTGCTTATGCAGGATTGCCTTTGGAAATCCTGTTGTTCCGGAGGAAAAATAGATTGCTGCATCATCATCATCTGTCAAGGCTACGATGGGTGACGAGCTGGAGCAGTTCGCGGTCTGGGCATTATAGTCCTCAGCAAAACTTGGACAGTTCTCGCCCACATAATATAGCAGACGGTTCTTGCTGATGTTCTCCGCAATCTCTTCTACTCTTCCTATAAATTCCGGTCCAAAGACCAGAATATCCACATCTGCTAATTTGACACAATATTCGATCTCATCCGGAGCGTAACGGAAATTCATCGGCACGGCAATCGCCCCTGTCTTTAGGATTCCAAAATAGATCGGCAGCCATTCTAAACAATTCATTAAAAGAATACCGACTTTATCTCCTTTTTTGATTCCGCGTTCCAATAAGAGGTTGGCAAACCGGTTCGCTTTTTCATTAAATACATTCCAGGTGATCTCCCGGCGGTAATGAGTCGTTGGGTTCGGCTCGGTCAGCTCATACTCCTTCCATGTCACCCGGCGGACCTCCTTGATCTCTGGGTTGATTTCTACCAGGCAGATATCATTTCCATAGAGCTTACAATTCCGCTCCAATATTTCTGTAATTGGCATATTCTTTTCTTCCTTTCCTTTTGTTTTGTTTTGTTTTTCTTATTTTTAGAGACTTCCCTTGGTGGAAAGTACATCGACGATTCTCTCATCCTGTTTCACTGCCATGTCTAAAGCTTTGGAAAACGCTTTAAAGGCAGCTTCCGCAATGTGGTGATTGTTGATTCCGTCCAACTGTTTTAGGTGCAGGTTCATCCGCGCGCTGTAGGAAACAGCATAAAAAAATTCCCGTACCATTTCCAATTCCATGGTCCCGCAGCGTTCCCGGGTAAAGCTAAGATCATAATTTAAATATGGTCTGCCGGAAAGGTCTACAGCACAAAGGACCAGGGTCTCATCCATCGGAAGGATACAGTTTCCGTATCGACAGATTCCTATTTTGTCTCCTACAGCTGCTCTGATTGCTTCGCCAAGGACGATACCGGTATCCTCGATCGTATGGTGGGTATCAACTTCCAGATCGCCAGTGACATGAACGGTCAGATCAAACAGGCCATGCCGGGTAAATCCGTCCAACATATGGTCAAAAAAACCGATTCCTGTCTGTATATCGCTTTTTCCCGTCCCATCCAGGTTGAGTTTAAGATGGATCTGGGTCTCTTTTGTGGTGCGGGTGAGTTCGGCACTTCTTTGGGTCATATTGATTCTTCCTTTCTTTTTATGGATATGGTGATATGCTTTTTTGCTTTAATTGGATAAAGTATTTTTCTGATAAAATAGTGCAGTGAAGCTCATGGTGTGATTCCCATCAGCTTCACTGCGGTCTGCTCCTCCCTGCGGTCTACTATCCCTTAGGACCGAACATCCTCAAATTCCTGTAAGATCTCCTTTGAAGGCTCCTTGCTTAAAAGGCTGACAATCACAATACAGATCAGACTGATTCCAAACCCGATCAGGAGGGAATAGATCCCGGTCGCAGCTCCTAAGGTCTTTCCTCCGGCAAGCGGAATATAATCCCAAATGATCACTGTCAGTCCCCCGCTCAAGATTCCGGCGACAGCCCCCTCAAAGCTCGTCCGCTTCCAAAACAGGGATAAAAGAACGATGGGACCAAACGCAGATCCCAATCCGGCCCACGCATTGGAAACCAGCCCCATGACGGAGCTGTTCGGATCAAAGGCAATGATATATCCGATGATGGCTACGGCAATGACGGAAAACCGGCTGATTCTCATGATTGTTTTATCATCTGCTTTTTTCCCGCAAATTCCACTGTAGATGTCTTCTGAAATACCGGAAGCGGTCACTAAAAGCTGGGAATCCGCCGTGGACATGATGGCGGCAAGGATTCCGCAAAGAAAGATTCCACCGATGAAAGCAAGCTTGTAATGCTTCACAAAAACATAGAGGATCATTTCGATAAAAACATTTTCCTGCGTTCCCTGATCTAAAAGCTTGGTTCCTAACAACTCTCTGCCGACCAGTCCGATGATGCAGGCCATGCCCAGTGAGAGGATGACCCAGACAATGGCGATGACCCTGGATTTTTTCAGCTCCTTTTCGTCCCGGATTGCCATGAAGCGGACCAGGATATGAGGCATTCCACAGTATCCTAGTCCCCAGGCGAGCTGACTTAGGATTTCGATGGCAGAAATCTTTTCCCCATTATTGTAGAACAAATTGAAAAACTCTTTTGTTCCTTCTAAGGATACAGCCGTATCTGCTCCCTGTAAGATGCCATAGCCCAGCAGTGGAACGCAGATCAGTCCGATCAGCATCAGGGTTCCCTGAATAAAGTCTGTCGTACAGACTGCCATAAAACCTCCCATAAAGGTATAGCTTAGGATCACAATGACGCCAATTGTCAGGGCAAGGGTATAATCAATATGAAATACCGAATGGAACAGCTTTCCACCCGCGGCAAAAGCGGAGGCAGTATAGACCTGGAAAAAGATTACGATGATCACCGTCGATAATCCCAGCAGAATCTTGCTCTCATCATGAAAGCGGTTCTTGAAAAACTCCGGAAGGGTCAGGGAATTGTTCGCCCGGATCGTGTATTTGCGAAGCCGTCCGGAAATGCAGACCCAGTTAAATACGGTACCAAGGAATAATCCGATCGCGATCCATGCCTGACCCGTCCCATAGGCGTAGACTGCACCAGGAAGCCCCATCAAAAGCCATCCGCTCATGTCAGAGGCCTGGGCAGAAAGAGCCGCTGTCCATCCTCCCAGTCCTCTTCCTCCCAGGAAAAAGTCCTCGGTGCTGCTGTTTTTCTTCATGTAGATAACACCTACAGCAATCATCATGATCAGATATGCCGCAAATGCCAGTAAAATGGCTATAGTTTGTGAATTCATTTCATATCTCCTGTTTTCTTCATAGAGTCCCACGATGCGGTCTCTATCGGTTTTATAGTTTTGTTGTGTAGTCGGATAAATAATAGGCCTGCTTTAGAGCGGACGCTTTCCTGCATTTTACCTTCTTTTTTACCTTATCCACGCTCTGTGCGAAAATATTTTTTGTCACGACTGCATTATCATTGATCGTAAGACCCTTCGCGAAGCTGTTTCCGAAGCATTTTTTATTGATGCTGATAAAGCATTTGACCGCCTGTAGATATAGCGTGTATTTGGAATGATTTTTAAATTCTTTGACCGTTCTGCAGGTCTTTGACATTTCTCCCAAATATTGGAACACCTGTGTCGCTGCTTCTAAAAGCTCCGTATACGCCCGGTCAGCTGCTGTCGTTCCATTTTCAAAATTGGAATGCTGTGATTTTAGGTTGTCAGAAAGATCGATGTATTTTTTGTACATCTCCGGATCGTTTTTGATCAGCTTTGGACGGATCCGCATGCATACCGGCAGGCTGCTGATTCCGACTTTTTTCAGCTTGCTCTTGATCCCGCTGACGCTTCCCCTCGTTTTTACGCTGACCTTTCCTGTCTCTGGCAGGAAATCTGAGGTGATCTTTCCTTTGGAATGATTTTTGGCTGCCCATGTAGCTGCCGTTTTTTCTACGCCCCGGTCATTGAACCAGAGAATCGGCTGGCTGTGCGGCCCGTGAAGATTGTCCAATCGCTTGTAATCTGCGGAATAAAAGCTCTCATAGACCTTCGTGCCTGAAAATTTTGCCTTCTTTACTGAGCTTTCTTTTCCTGTGACGCCTCCTTTGAAGCAGACATTATTTGTCGAGATAAAGCAGTAAAGCGCCTGAAGATAAAGATAATAGTCCTCTGACTTTCTCATGGTGCTGTAATCCGTATAGGCGCTATAGATATGCGCCAGATGGAACTGGACATAATATCCCATGACGGAAATCTCAAATTTGGCCTCCGTTTCTGCCAGTGTCGAATAGACCTCGCCTTTGGAATAGTCCGGTTCTCCTCCGTTCTGCCTGAAATATTTCCAGGTGTTCTCCCATGATTCGTAGGCTGTTCTTGCCTTTGCATAGGCAGTGTCTCTTTTGCTTTGGCTCTTGAATGCCGCCTTGGAAATCCGGAACTCCTTTGGCGCCTGGTTCAGATTCAGATTGATTCCTGCAGCCTGGACGGGAACCGTGTCCCTGTTATATGCCAAAGCTGTCTCACCTGCTGCCAAAACAAAAACAATGGCGAACAGCAGGCCAATGAGGTATCTCGTATGTTTCATTGGTATCCTCCCTTTTTATATTTTTCAGATTGCCAGTTTCTATTATATCTGATTCTGTTTTTTTGTGCAATATTTTATTTCTCGTTGAAACTTCCTCTGATATGCTGTATGATAAATATATATGATATTGAGGTCAAAAGTGCCATGCAGAGGAAAGGATGAAAGATTATGTGGATTGCAGATCAATGGAACGACTATGAAATTTTGGACACTTCAAAAGGAGAAAAACTGGAGCGCTGGGGAAAATATATTCTGATCCGTCCCGATCCACAGATCATCTGGGATACTCCACGGAATAATTCGTTATGGAGGCAGCCAAACGGGCATTATCACAGAAGCCGGCAGGGCGGAGGCGAATGGGAGTTTTTTCACCTTCCGAATCAATGGATGATTTCTTATGATTTTCCAAAGCATCCTCTCTCGTTTCATCTAAAGCCTTTTTCTTTTAAACATACCGGTCTCTTTCCGGAGCAGGCGGTGAACTGGGAATGGTTCGGCGAAAAGATCCGCTCGGCGAACCGTCCGGTCAAGGTATTAAATCTCTTCGCCTATACCGGTGGGGCGACTCTTGCTGCTGCCGCCGCCGGCGCGTCCGTCACACATGTCGATGCCTCCAAGGGAATGGTGAACTGGGCCAAAGAAAACGCTGCCGCCAGCGGCTTATCCGATGCTCCGATCCGCTGGCTCATTGATGATTGTGTCAAATTTGTCGAACGGGAAATCCGGCGCGGAAATCACTATGATGCGATCATTATGGATCCTCCTTCTTATGGACGCGGACCAAAAGGGGAAATCTGGAAAATCGAGACTTCGATCCATTCTCTTGTCCAAAAATGTGTAAAGCTGTTATCGGAAGAACCTTTGTTTTTCCTTTTAAATTCCTACACGACAGGGCTCTCTCCTTCCGTCCTCACCTACCTGCTCTCGATCGAGCTGGAAAAATATCCGGGAACCGTTCACTCCGATGAACTCGGACTGCGTGTCGTAAAGAATGGACTGGTCCTGCCTTGCGGCGCGAGCGGACGCTGGGAGGCTTTATGAACAACTTAAAAATCTTCGTTATGACACATAAGCCCTTTGATGTTCCAGATCATCCTCTCTATCAGCCCCTTCATGTCGGCAGGGCCGGCGCTCAGGATCTTGGCTATCTAGGAGATGATACCGGCGAAAATATTTCGGACATGAACTGTTATTTCAGCGAACTGACGGGTCTTTACTGGCTCTTTAAGAACTACCGGGAAACCCCTTATCTCGGCGTGTGCCATTACCGCCGGTATCTGCTGGATGCCAGTGGTCATGCATTTACGGAAAAGGAAGCTCTCTCTATCCTAAAGGAACATGATCTGATCACGACGAAGCTTTTGGAGCTGAACTTTTCCTATGCCTACGGTTTTTCCAAAAATCACGAGGAAAAAGACCTAGCCGCTACAGGCGAGGTGATTTTTGAGCTCTTTCCGGATTATTACGATACCTTTGATACGATCATCCACGCCAACCGTACCTATTTTGGAAATATGATGATCTGCTCCCTCTCCCTGTTCCAAGACTACTGCAGCTGGCTGTTTTCCATTCTCTTTGAGGTTCAAAAAAGGATTTCCATCGACACCTATGACAGCTATCATAAGCGTGTCTTCGGTTTTCTTTCCGAAATCCTGCTCTATGTATACACCAGCCACAACCGGCTCCGTGTCTATGAATCTATGGTCGGAATGGTAGGAGAAAAAAAAGAAACGAAGGAAGTAAAAGAACGGATTGGAACCTATTTTTTGAAAAAGGATGTCGCTGGAGCCAAAAAATATTTTCTGACCGTCATAAAGCAGCGTCCTGACATTCTTATGGAGGCCTCCGATATTTTAGGTGAGCTTCGGCTGTGCCTGCAGATCATTTCCACCTGTGAATTTGAGCTCGACGCTTATGGAACCTGTATCCTGGCGAAGGAGAACCGGCTTTCCAAGCTGCTCCCTTTGTTTTCCCGGCTCAACCGCTGTGTGGCAAAGGAACGCAGTGGGGAATTAACCGAGGAGGACCGAACGTTCTTAGGTTCTTTTTTGATTTCCCAAAAGGCAGTGGAGATTGCCAGAATCCTGGCAGCATCCCGTGATCGTGCCAATGTCAATTCTTCGCTTTCCTGACCCAAATGAGCCGCAGCGCTAAAGCACTGCGGCTCATCCCCTTTATTTTACAGTCACTTTGATCTTTGCGGCAACACCATTCTGAGCGTAGGCATATACATAACATACGCCCTTCTTCACGCCCTTAATGACTCCCTTGGCATTTACTGTCGCAACCGACCCATTTGACGTTTCGTACTGGATCTTTCTATGATTCCCCACCTTCAGCTTCTTTGATGCTGGAACAGCCTTTGCACTCAGCTTAAATGTCTTTTTGACCTTTATGCTGACCTTATTCTTCTTTGCCTTGGTAGTGACCTTCTTATGATCGCCGACCTTGCCTCCTTTTGTTGCACTGTGAACGATCTTCGAGGTCGATAGAACCATATCATTCTTATCCAGTGCCACGACCATCAGCTTGTAATACGTTCCCTTTTTCAGAGCCTTGTGAAGAGTCTTCTTATTCAAAGTAAAGGAACTCTTTTTGGAAGTCAGTTCTCCCACCTTCCCGCACTTATTTTTCTTTCCGCAGTTGTTCGCATATACCAGATAGGTCTTAGCACCTTTGACCTTCTGCCATTTCACTGTGACGGAATTCTTTGTGGTTTTTGAAGCCTTCAATTGAAGAAGTCCATAGACCGTTCCCTTCTTGTCTTTTTCTGATGCAGAAGAGGTTATGCCCTTGTCAACTGCAGCCTTGGAGGCTCCCGTTCCATACGCTGTTCCGTCCTCGCCCATCTTCTTTGGATCGGTCGGATCCGGCTTTACGATGACTACACTGGAGCTCTTCTTAGGAATTTCTTCTTTTTTCTCAGCCCCACAAACTAAGCAGGTATAGGTCTTCTCTCCTTTTGCAGCTTCTGTTGCTTCTTTCGTGATCCTGCCGCCATCCCATTGATGAACTTCTTTTTGCACATGAGCCGCATCTCCCACACAGATTTTCTGATGATAGGTATCATCCAAGCTTGCCCATTCCCCATAGGAATGATATGGCGCGACTTTGGCAAATACTTCCAGATTGCAGCTTACCTGAGAGATCACTCCATGATTTAAATCTGTTTTGGAGTCCTTAAGCTCTGCTCCATCCATCGTCACCTTCACCTCATTGGTGAACACGTATCCAAAATCCGCCTCGAGATTTATAAGCGCACCATATTCCTTTTCCGCAGAAAAGCTGCCCGTGTAATAATCATCGTTCTCAAAGGAAAACCAATAGAGCGAATCGAACAACTTATCCTCTGAATCTATATCTTTTTTTATTTTGAAGTGAACGCCCTCCGGTAATCCTACTTCCGGTTGATAGGTCATTTCATAGCTCTTCTTAGTATCCTTATACTCTGTCGATTTTCCGCAGACCGGAGCTTTTATACTTAAGCTGACCTCAGTGATCGGTAAAAACCAGCAGGCATAGATCCGAAGATCCTCCCTGACCTCTTTTGTCCAGCCTATATATCCAGAGGTACTTCCCTCGATGATACCGAAATTATTATCATCTTTATAATATTCTTCATAACCGGTAAACTCAGAGAGAGGCTTCAGCCTGACTCCGCCAAAGGTCACCTCATCCTTGATCCGTGCCTGTAGATCTTGTCTTTCCAGAATCGACCGCTCATTTATCACCGTTCCCTCAGGAACACGGAAGCTTATATCCGAACCATGTCCGCCCATATCGATCGTAACATTTACGGTTCCTGCATAGGTCGTTTTTTCTATGTTCCCTGCTTGGAACTCGTCCACTGTCATTTTGAACTCTTCTGCTATTTCAACATTTTCATTCGGGCAATTGGCAACCTTCTTGCCTTCCTTCGGCGCTTTTTCTATCTTGATTGCTCCACTGATCAGCTTGATATGACCTCTGGGATCATCCGCTCCACCGGAAAAATTTTCAAAATAAATACTGTTTCCGGTAATCGTCAATTCCCCTCCATCTACCGTCACTACCATATCTCTCTTATAAAGCTCGCTCGAAAACATACTATCCGGAAGTCCCAGAGAAAGCATCCCCGCACTTACCTTCGCTCCGCCTTCGATCGTGATATTTCCATTGTTGTTCGAGTTTATCCTGGAAGGAGTAAGGACTTCGCTCCCGCCCTGAAAGATAAGATTTCTGGTCGCTTCAATGCCTAAATTGGTCGTCAGCTTCGGACCGTCAACGATAAAGTCCCCTGCATCCACGTCGGTAGGGTCATCCCCGAAGCCGACATATACCGAGCGGACATACTTATCCTCTGTATTGTCCGTTTCAATATCCATTGAACCGCTTCCTTTCAGGGTCACGCTGCATCCAACCGCAGTAGAAATACCATCAATATCTGCTGATATCTTATTTTCACCGATCACTTCTATTGTGAGATTTGACAGACCGGAATAAATGCATCCGCCATATCTTCCCCAACCAAGGGTAATGACTGCAGTTCCCTTATCGATCGTAGCATGATCCAGAGTCAGGGTATTCGTTTCCGGATCAAATTTCGCTGTTCCCTCTCCCATTTGTAAGCTCAGTTGATTGCTCTTGAACTGCTTGTCCCCTACATAAAGAGAATATTTCGTTACTCCGGTCTCATTGATATTCTCATAATACCCATCCCCTAGTTTTTCAAGATAGGCATCCTCCGCTCCGGCAGGAACGGTGATCTTCATTTCCGCAGGGCAGTTAAGAAAAACATCTGCACCAAACTCAGGCGGAGTAAGGGAATGAAACTTTATTTCTTTCAATCCCGAGCATTCCTTAAAAGTGCTATACTCTATGGAGGTCACGGAAGCAGGAATTTCGATATACGTAAGTCCCCTGCATTTTTCAAAAAGACCATTCGGAATCGTAGTCAGATCCTCCGGTAAGGTAAAGCTCGTAAAGGAAGAACAATTCTCAAATGCTGACATCTCATAAGTCGCCTTATATGGAAAGCCCGTAAGATTCGTACAATTAAGAAACACATGACTGCCCAGACTGATCCCGTCATCTACTTCGCTTGTGATCTTTTCTAATTTATCACATTCCTGAAATGCATTATAGAGAATCCCCTCTATATTTTCTGCAGCAAATTCTGTCACAGAGCTGGAATCAAATGCAAAGCTTCCAATACTTTTGACCTTTTTCCCTGTGACCTTTCCTATCTTTTTATTTCCATCAAAGGCATGATCTGCGATTTTGGTAATGGAATCCGGCAGGACCAGGTCATCCGAAGACGCGCCGGGCGTAACGAACACAAGGGCGTCACCGGAAGCATTGGTAACGATTCCATCATTTTGAACATATTTTGTGTTTCCATCTTCTATCACAAGTTCATCAAGAACAGTGACGCCCTTCATGACCCTGCCATCCAGATTTGTAACCTCTTTTCCAATGCTGATGCTGTGATAGCTAAGACCGGAAAACATACTTGGCACAGACTGCCCCGACGAGCCCTGTCCGATCCACTCTTTCACTGCGATATTGGAAGGAATCTCTGCCTTGAGCTTTCCAAGGGAAGCACTGTAATATACCTTCAGGTTTTCGTCATCATCTCCAAAATAAAAGAGCTCCCAGTCCTCCGCTTCCTCTGCGGAAACCTTCAAAGAAGGCAGCGCAATTGAAAAAATGATGGCTATGCTTGTAACGATGA
>CADBUD010000090.1 GCA_902797785.1 uncultured Lachnospiraceae bacterium | reverse complement strand
ATTGAAAAAATATTAGGAAGGCAGGAATTGAAAATGAAAGAAAAATACGAGAACCCTGAAATGGAAGTTATTATATTTGAAGAGAGCAATGTTATTGCGACGTCTGGAGAAATATTTGATCCGGATAATGGTGTAGAACCATAAACCTAAAATAGACTATAACACGTTGTCTTTTAAAGCGGCGGATTTTATATGAAATAGTATAACCGCCTGCTTTCTTGATACAACGGGGTTTGTTTGTGCATCATTTTATGCTCGTTATCGAAAACCAGTAATGATTTTCGATAACGAGTAATAAACAGCTTGAACGTCATGGTTGTGTTTGGTACAAAAATTGAATGATTTGTATGATTTAACGGAAGGAGGAAAATATGCGTGATAGAGGAAAGATAAAAGATAAAAGGATTAGATTATGCAATATAGTGGTAGCGGTGATGCTTGTTTTTTCTATAGTATTTGGTATAGTACCTGTGCAGGATTTTGTTGATATGGGAATGGGTGATGTAGCAGAAGCGGCAGGTATGATATTGCACAATCCGGGAACAGAAAACGGAAAAGTGATATGGGACTGTATCTGGTTTGGAAGTTATCCTCAGGCAGAAGTTGTGTCTTCCGCAAATTACAAAGCGCTAGACGAGAGTTGTCTTCAAAGTGGAGATATTATTGTAGATAATAGCTTATATCAGAACTTAAAAAGTGCGGATGGCTGGGACGACAATGAAGACATCATTATCAACGGAGAAAAATATCGACGAATGAGAAAGAATCAGGCGACTTATGTTGTCAGTAATAACGGTAATTATTATCAGTGGACAGATGCAACGACATATCACTATTTTAAATATCAGCCGATTAAATGGAGAATATTAAAAATAGATGGGAATATGGCGATGATACTGGCGGACAAGGCATTGGATGACCGGCAGTTCAATACTGTGAAACCAAATCCCACATGGGAAAAGAGCACGGTTCGAAGTTTTTTGAATGGATATAATTCATCTTATAACAAGCAAGGAGTAGATTTTTATGGAACATGGAATTTTCTTTATAAAGCTTTTGGAAGTAGTGGAAGAGCTGCATTGTGTACAACGAAGGTAGTGCAGAGTGATTCTTATTATACTTCTAATAGAGGAAACGACACTTTTGATAAGGTTTTTCTACTTTCTGATACGGAAGCGCAGGCAAGTCAGTATGGTTTAAATAATTCAGTAAACAGATACTGTAAAAGTAGTACATATGCAAAGGCAATGGGGGCTTTTTATTCGCTAAATAGTTCGTATATAGGAAATTGTTGTTGGTGGTTGCGATCGTCGGGACCAGATTTTGATAGCCCTAGAGATGTGTACTATTATGGAAATGTGGGTAGTCACTACCACGTGTATAATCCTGATTTTGCCGTGCGCCCGGCCGCTTTTTTGAATCTTAAATATACGAATCTCTACACATATGCAGGTACAGTGTGCTCGGATGGAAAAATATCAGAAGTAGGAAGGGATACAGCCTCTAATGAATCAGTTGTTGTAGAAAATTCAATAAAATCAAATTTAAATGATATGCTGCAGGATATCCACTTCGCTTCTGGAGAGATAAAAGGACCGGAATTTGAAGTGATGGACGGAAAATATAAGTTTTCTCCTTTCAATTTTGATTTTAGGACCGAAATTCTTCTTTCTAAGCTAAAATTTAATGCCGTGATAGAAGACAGTACAAAAACGGTAAAAGTAATTCTTGGCTATGGAAAAGACAGTGAAGCTGAAATTACGCAAACATCTAAAAAGATAGATTCTTCATGGGGCAAACAGTTCAATGATATCAAATCGCTTTATAAAGAAATGACGGGCTCAGATATGGGATCCTCCAATAAAAAGGGAACGTATTGGAACAAATTTCAGAAGTTGAAGTCTGATTTGAATCGAATAAAATGTGACATGCTGATTTCGGCGGATATGTCAGTTTGCGGCTATATAGAATTTGATTACAGCTCCGGAAGCTTAGTATATAAAGAAGGAGGGATTATCGAAGAAGTAACAGCGGGAACAGAAATTCCATTTCCGATTTGTGGTAAATTTGTATATACAGCACTTGGTTTAGAAGTTGGAGAAAGTGGGACGATTGCATGGACGAATAATAAAACATTTGAAACAAAATTAGAATTAAAAGCAACAGCAACAGCGAAAATCGTAGGAGAAATTCCGATGCTGGCAAAAATTGAAGGTGGATTGAATGCTTCGTTAAAGGGAACGTTGTCATCGACGGATCCTAAATTTTCAATGGGAATGGATGGCTCTGTGTTCATAAAAGGAAGTGCTCTGCAGGGAATGATAACCTTTTTTGATATTTCAAAAAAGTATGTGGATTGCCAGATCTATCCTGAATTCAAAAACAACTTGGGAAAAAAGATTTCTGTCATGAATGCGAAAACGTTCGACAATATGCTGGAAAGTGCGGAAGAGACTCCGAGAATATTGAATAGTTCATCAGATCGAACAGTAAATCTATCAGGGCAGGATTTTGTAAAAAACAATGTGTATGAATATAATGATGCGAAACTGCTGGAGTTGAACGATGGCAGGATGTTGCTGCTTTGGATTGATGACACAGGATTAAAAAATGACAAGAACTTGACGTCACTGCTGTATTCTGTTTATGATGGTGGGGGATGGAGTGAATCGCAGACTGTGGCAGAAGATGGGTGCTTTTTTGGAGAATTTGATGCTTGTACAGACTCAGACGGGAATGTGAATGTTATATTCCAAAAGGGAATTGGGACGTTTGAAGAAGACGAAGAATATACGGAGATGGTACGCGCAATTGATCCTTATTTTATCCGATTTGATGGAAATGGATTTTCAGAACCTGTAAAATTATTAGGGGATAATTCGGATTATGAAACAAACTATCATATTTCAAACCAGGATGGAATATCGGTTTCATGGGTGAGTTATTCTTCGGATTATATGTCTGGGGATTCTGAATATATCACCATTACCTGTATGCAGATTCAGGACGGACAGACAGGAGAAAAAATACAGTACAATACCCAAAATCAAATAATGCATATGGCTTTGCAGGGAGATAAAGTTTTTGCCGTGGAGCAAGATGGGCAGCAGGAAACGTTTATTTATTCATATGAGGATGGACAGGAAAATGTGATAGATACCCTGGAGGTACCTTCAAAATTAGTTTGTGCAGACAATAATTTGTTTTATCTGAATGGAAATGTATTGTGCATTTATGATGGAAATACGGTAACATCCACAAATATGGAACAAATCAATGATTTTCAAATGGTAACAAATCAGGGTAGAACTAAAGTCATTACGGAGTTTTATGACGGGAATACATCAGGATTTTATGTGGCCGATGTCTCAGATAAAGAAATCGGCGATTTTGAACTGATTATGGAAGAGGATAGATTTGTAAAACAATATGAATCTATATTGGATGAGAAGGGAAAGGTAAAAATAATTGCTACATTATGTGATATGGTGTCTATGGATAGTACAACGGAGTTTCAAAATCTGCAGTTGAAATTATGTGAAAAAGAGACGGTATATGATATTGGGACAGATTATATTGACTATGACATGGAAGCCGTGAAGCCTGATTCCGATTTGTCGGTGGCATTTAATATGATCAATAAAGGAAATCAGGAGATAAATGATGTGACGGCAATATTACTGGATGAGAAAGGAAATATTTTGGCGCAGAAAGAAATTCCGTGTGAATTGATGCCGGGGGACGAGATGGAAGAAACGGTAATTTATCATCTTCCGGAGAATATTTCTTATCAAACATGGAAACTGAGGGTAAATATAAGTGAAACTGAGAGAAATTTATCAGATAATGAAGCAAGTACAGAAGTCGGTTTTTCAGATTTAAATATTTCGAATCTGGAATTTACACAAAATTGTACAAATAATGTGATTACGGGGAAAATACAGAATGATGGTTATGATTGTGCAAAAAATATTTCTATAAATATAGGACAGAATACCATAGATGGAAGGAAGACCCTAGAGACAATTGAGATTGCCAATATGGAACCTGGGGAAGAAAAAATATTCCAAATGGAAGTAGATGATGCAGAACTTCAGGAAGTTGAGAATGGATGTGATATTTCTATTTTTGCAGAAGCAGAATCCGATACTATGGAAAGTGATCTATTGAACAATGAAAATATTTTATTGACTACATATGCATCCAATCGACACCATATGGACAAGATAGATGCAGTACCGGCAAGCAGCAAAAATGGAAATATTGAGTATTGGATTTGTAGTGAATGTGGGGCTGTTTTTAGGGATTCTGAAGCTTTGGAAGAGATTCAGATGACGGATACAGTAATTCCTATGTCAGCAATTTTGAAAATAGAACAGATTGCGAAGATAAAACAAGAGCGTTTAGCGAATATATCCAATCTTTCTTACGATGATCGGCAAAATGCTGAACAAGAAATTAGAAGAATAGCTCAGGAACAAGAGGAAAAAATTAATTCGGTGGTAAAAGTAGAGGAAATAGAAGAAATTTTAGAAAATGCCGAACAGGTATTTGATGAGGCTTTAAAGAATGTATTTCAGATTACGATTGTTCGGACAATTACTTTTCCGGAAAATGCAGGACTTCTTGCCGGAGGCGGTGAATATTTATTCGATTCTACGGTTATGTTAACGGCAAAACCGGTAAAGGGCTATACCTTTGCAGGCTGGTACAAGGGAAATATAGAGGAAAATAGCATTCCATCGGAGAAAAACAAAGTTTCCACTGTTCCATCCTGTGAAATCCAAGCGCTAGATAACGATACCGTCTACACTGCCTATTTCACCCCGAACAAAGATAAGAACCTCTCCATTATCACAGGACAGGGAAGTGTGACCTATGCGTACCATGAAAAAAACAAGTCCATTGCAAATGATATGAAAAACAATGGATTCCCAATCGGTACATATTTTACAGTAACAGCCAATCCCAATACAGGCTACGATTTCTTATATTGGACGGATGAAACGACAGGTCGGATTTTATCAGATTTACCGGAATACCGTTTTTATCTAAGTGATAATACATCTATTCGAGCATGTTATAAAAGCAGTCAGGAAGCGACCTGTTATGTTGTGTTCAAAGACATGAACGGAAGAGTACTTCAGGCTGGTGATGTAGAAAAAGGAAGTGCGGCTATCCCACCGGAAACGGGAAATTTCAATGGATATCTCTTTAAGGAATGGGATCATGATATTTCAAATGTGCAGAAAGATATGGTCATAGCAGCCATTTACGAAAAGCTTTCAGGATATACCGTATCTGTCAGTGGTGGCTCCATTGTCTCAGGACAGAAGGAAAGCTATTCTTTTGCAGATGCCGTTACAGTACGGGCGGAAGAAAGTAAAGAAGGGAAATATTTTTCCGGCTGGTATCAAGGAGATACCATGGTAAGCGATGTAGCGGAATACAGCTTTGTAGTTACAAAAACGATATCCCTTCATGCAAAATATGAAGGTGAAGAGGTAATGTCACAGGAGCCGATGGTCAGATTTTTCATGAGAGATAGAAGCACATTGGAGAATGGGAACCAGACGGTGGTGATGGATGTCATATGGTCAGTTCCGGAAGGATATACCTTTAATGGGGCAGGACTTTTGAGGACGCTGGATGATTCCTATAAAAATTCATTAGAATTGGAAAATGCAGATGGAACGAATATTAAAAAGAACAGCACAAAGCTGACAGAATCTGGTGGAACCTATGAGTATACCTTGACACTGGGAAGTGTATCCAAGGTCAAAAATCTGAATGCAAGAGCATATCTTGTCGTTACAGATGATGGGACAGGAGAGGTCAGGACATTATATTCTGATGTTATGACCAGCGATGGTGAAACAGAGTATCAATAAAAAACAGTATAAATCCGTCTACGGATTGCTTGGGAAATATTTTTTGGAGCAGGCGGTATTCATAAATAAATGGTAGACCGTCTGCTCTATATTGTGTGTAGAAGAAATAAAATGAGGTGATAGAACGTGAAAAGATCATTATGTTACAAAAAGAAGATGCTTTTATATGGGCTGCTTTTTCCCGGTCTGTTCTTACTTTGTATACTTATTGGTATGATACCGGCTCAAGCAGAGGAATACTATACAGAAGGCTTCTTTCAGTATATGATAGAAAAAGAACAAATTTCGATATGCTCTTATTTTGGAAGAGAAACAGAAGTGACAATTCCAGAAAAAATAGCGGGATATCCGGTGACGACAATCAAGGAAACAGCTTTTTCCGGAAAAGATGAGATAAAGATTATTACGATACCATATACAGTTACAACAGTAGATAAAAATGTCTTTTTAGATATGAAGCAGCTGGAGCGTATTATCCTAAAGTCAGATCAAGTAACAGTGCAGGCAGCAGAGTATGTTATTGTAGTTGAGGATTTCCCAAGGTATGTGAAGACAGAGGAAAGGAAAGGAGAGGACAAAGAAGAAAATACAAAGGGAATATCAAAAGAGGAAAAAAAAGAAGATACAAAAAAAGACTCAAAAGAAAATGCAGCAGAAAATTTCTCAGAAACAGAAAAATACACTTCGGAACAGGATAGAAGAGAAGACCTGCAAAAAAAAGAGAATACTTATGATTTTGCTATGGAAATAGATACTTCCAAAGAAGAGGAAGATTCAATTAATTATGATGGAATCACATCAGAAGAACAGAACGTTTATGTAACGATAGATCAAGATCATCATTTAATAGCTATTGACCAGCAAGGAAATGTAACGAGGCTGGAGAAAGAAAAGGAGTATTATCTTGGATACAATGGAGCAGGAGAAAAGGTCATAGTAGATAGTGATTGGAAGGAATTGCAGATTTCTGGAAAGAATATATTGCTTCCAAATGGAGAGAAAATCGAACTGCCGAAAGGAGTTTCACAAAATCCGTCGGCAAAGGAACAGATAGAAAACGAAGAGAATACAAGCGTACAAGCGAGAAAATCAGGGAGTAAAGAAGGAGAATCATCAGCATTAGAAACAGATTCGGGACGGAATCAGGAACAAGTCATATCGGACAATCCTGCTTTGATAGAAAAGGATGAACGGGGGAAAGCTAAAGAGAAAGAAGAGAGCAGTTCCTTGGCTTCTGAAATAGAAACTGGGATAGAAAACAAAACGGAAGAAACTGTAGAAAAGGAAGGCGTGAAATCTTCTGGAAATAAAGATGTGGAAAATACAGCTGGGGATATAGGAAAAAAATCAGAGACAGGAAAAAAAGCGATTTGGGGATGGATTGGGATTTTTTTGATTTTGGTATGTGGCATTTTTTTAGTAAAAAAGTATTTTAAGAATCAAAAAAATAGGATAAAAAGAAAATAGCATCATTTGATACTATTAGCGGAAAACGGCAATGTTTTTCGTTGACGAGTATAATACAGTAGGAGCAAACGGATCTCGGGAAGGGAGAATGTGTATGAGGAAAACGCTAGGGATTGGGCATCAGGATTTCGAAAAACTGAGGATGGAAGATGTTTTTTATGTGGATAAAATCACATTTTATTAAAAAATGGTGGGAAAGCAAGGACTATGTGACACTGATCACCCGCCCGAGGCGGTTCGGCAAGACTCTGAATATGCTCAAGGATAAGGATTATGTCTCTGCAAGGCAGTCTGTCTGCGAATGGATTGTGGATCCATATAACGAATATGATTATTTATATGAGGGAAGCCTAGAAGTGAACATTCGATATATGTATTCAAAAAGCTATCTACACTATCCAAAAGATGCTTGATGTCATCAAGGGAATTATGAGTACTGCCCTTAAAGACAATACAATCCTTCAATTTGCTGTGATTACGGAATGCCTTCGCATCGCAAAGGACACCGTAGGCGTGCCTTGGCAAAGCATCTTTACAGGCGCTAATAATTTCGCTTCATATTCCGTTCTGGATGGGGATTTTTCTGATTACTTTGGCTTTTCAAGTGATGAGATAGATGTAATTCTTGAGGCGGTTGATTGGAAGGATAAAGCTGACATCAGTAAGGAATGGTATGAGGGTCATGTATTTGGCAACAGCTATGTGTATTGCTCATGGGATGTTATAAACTATCTTTCGGCATTGAAAAAGAGGAAGGATTCCAAGCCTATGAATTAATGGAAAAACACCAGTCATTACAGTGCTTATATGTGGCAAATACGTTTCGCCTGTCACTTTTGTGATATGCT
>CADBUD010000089.1 GCA_902797785.1 uncultured Lachnospiraceae bacterium | reverse complement strand
GGAATCGTGATGGAAGCTTTTTTGGAAATTCCGGAAAAGCTCTTTTTTCCGAAGGTTTTGATTTTTGAAGAAGAAAGCTTGATCTTTTGCAGGGAAGAACAGCCGTTAAAGGCTTTCGCTGAAATCGAAGTCACATTTTTGCTAAGGGAAACAGATTTCAATTTTTTGCATTTGGCAAAGGCCTTCTTTCCAATGGCGGTGATTTTGTATTTGTAGGTCTTACCCTTTACCTTATAGGAGACCTTTGCTTTTAATTTCAGCTTTTTTAATTTCTTTTTGGAGACGGCACCTTTCACGGTTACGCTGCGGTTCTTTCCGGTGGAGGTAATCATATATTTTAAATTTCCGTTGGAGAACGTGGTTCCTTTTTTAGGTTCTTTTACGGAAGAACTTGCTGTGGTGCGGTTCAACAGTTTGCTGGCAGTCGCATTTTTGCTGGCGTCGATCTTATCTGTTTTGGCTCCGGTAAAGCTGCTTTTTGAAATCGTTGTAACGCCGGCGGGAATGACCAGAGTCTCAATGGTTCGACAGTCTTTAAAGGTGTTGTCCCCAATGCTTTTCAGACTTTCCGGAAGAATGATCGTTCCAAGATTCGTACATCCGCTGAAGGTATCATTTTCTAAGGCAGTGACGCCCTCTGGAATTTCAATTTCGTGCAGGGTCGAGCAGCCTTCAAAGACCCCGGTTCCCAGCTCTGTCAGGGAGCTCCCGGTAAAATGCACAGTATCTAAGTTCGTAGAGCCGGTAAAGGCATAGGATTTGACACTGGTCAGGGTAGAAGGAGCTGTCAGCTCATGCAATGTCGGACTATAGGCAAAGGCGTAGGACGGAATTGTCGTGATGGAAGAATGGGAAATGTCCGCATTCATGTTCTGGGTATAGGCAAAGCAGTATTCCCCGATGGAAGTGACGCTCTTTGGCAGTGTGATATTTAAATTGACCGTATAGGCAAAAGCATAATCGCCAATTTCCGTTACCGAAGATGGATCCGCAAAACGGAAGGAATGCTGGTTCGTGCATCCATAGAAGGCATAATTGCCGATTTTTACGGCAGAAGCAGGAATGACAAAGCCGTTGTTGACGTCACAATAGGAACAGGAGTAGTCATCAATGATTTTGATTCCCTCCGGAATTTCATAATTGTCCCCATGGAATGCCGGAGCAAGACGATATAGGGTGGTCATGGAATGGTCGAGCAAGAGCTCGCCGGCTGTCGTTTCGGATACGGTGTCCGGAGCGGAGTAATGGGCAGCATCTCCGGTCCAAAAGGATTCATTTCCCTCAGAAATATAAAATTTGGAAATGGAGCGGCAGAGCAAAAAGGCGTCCTTGGCAAGGGTGGTCAGTTCATCCGGCAGGCAGATGCAGTACTCAGCATAGTCATCATCCTCAGAAAAGATGAGATGAAGACCGGAAAGGTCATTGGGCAGTTCATCGGAGTCTGAGTAGATCACAGCATTGTCAGGAATGGAATCTCCTTCCTGTAGAGATGATTCGATCAACTGGCTGGGTGAGTAGGAGAGCAGGGTGTGCAGAGCGCCATCCTGCGCAAAGGCCTTCTCGCCAATTTCTACGACGCTGTCCGGTAGGACGATGGTGTGAAGATTTTGGCAGTCTGCAAAAACTTCAGTACCCAGGGATGTCACGACTGTGCCCTGGATCTTATAGGGAATAACGATTTCGGAAATTTCTTTGCTTCCGGTATAAGAGATCAGGGCACCGGTGAGCGGATCGATGGTAAATTCGGAAGCCGCTGTCAGATCGTAGGTCTTTACAACCTTAGAAGGCTGGTCGATGTCTGTTTCCTCTCCGTTTTCTTCCGCAGATACGGTGGAAGGGGCGGTCGATGGCAGGAAGGCGGGGGTGACGGCCAGAGAAGCGATGACAAGTCCGCCGATAAAAGCTTTTTGCATTTGATATTTCATGATATTCCTCCTAAATAAAAAATATTTTTTGCTGCACAGTTCCTTAGAACAGCGAAACTGTGAATAGCAGCTGATTTTTTCGTTCATGAGTATAGCATAAAAGAAGATGATTTTCCAGAAAATCTTTATCTTGTAAAATGAGGAGGAATGGCTTACAATAGATGGACGGATAAAATATGCTTTATCTGAAAAATCGTGAATCAAAGAGGTGATTTGGTGAAAAAGAGAGAAAAGAAAAATCGTTTCGTTCTGGCCTTGACACTCGGCATTTTGAGCTGTACTGTTCTGTTTGGCGGCTGCGCCAGTCAGGAAAGAGAAAAAAACGCGGCGAGAACGGCAACAAAGGCCTATGAAAATGCAAAGGATCTGAGTACGGAGAATGCAGAAAGCGTGGATCAGATCAATCAGACAGACGCTGCGCTGGACGAGGAATGATGACCACAGAGAAAAAATGTAATGAAAAGACGACCCTGCAGGAAGAACTGCAGGGTTTTCTTAATTTGTTTTACCAATTTTTTTCAGAAACGGTTTTTTGTTGCGTGATTCTAAAAGATAGTATATAATTAAATTAAAATGCGTGGACGAGATGCAAAAACGAAACGATATCGCGGCAGCACAAAAACCCATATGCATATAGTAAACGCATTAAATAAATGCATTTACTATAACACATTAATGCACACAAACGTGATAGGAAGGGCGCTTTCAGCACCTCGCGTTTGGCGCAATGGGAAACGAATAAATTCGTTTCCTATAAAATATGTGAAATACGAGAGAAAGGTCGATGAGGTGAGAGATTATGTGGAAAAAGAAAGACGAACAGGAACAAAGCTTAGAGTATGTTATGGGAAAGTTTAATAATGGCGATTTTACGCCGGGCGCACTTTCACGGACTCCAAATTCAGAAGAGAAGATTGCAAAAATTTATAACAGGTATGGAAAGTACCTGACAGAGATCTTCCGCGAATTTTATGAGGTAGATCTTACGGCAGAGCAGCTGGCAGGAGTCATCACCTCCATCGTTAAGGTCTCGGATAATGTATCTGTTGCTGCCGGTTATATCGAAGAAGGAGCAAAGAAGCAAAAAGAAGAAATCGTGCTCTGCAATGAAATCGCGGAAAGCTTTGCCGGTGAAGTGGAGAGCATGTCCCGCCGCTCCGCGTCTCTGATCGAATCTGCCAAGGAAATGGGCGGCGTAAGTGATGAGGGGAAAATGGCAGTCAGCAATCTCCAGAGCCGCCAGAGCGACAGTGCAAAGGCCAATCAGGCGATTTCAGAGGAAATCGGGGTCTTACTGGAAAAAGTACAAAAAATCGATGAGATCGTTCATTCCATAGAGGGGATCGCGGACCAGACGAATCTGCTTTCTCTAAATGCCTCCATCGAGGCTGCACGGGCCGGAGAGGCTGGAAAGGGTTTTGCCGTAGTGGCAGAGGAGGTTCGTAAGCTATCTGAGGAAACAACGTTAGCGAGCAGTACGATCACTGATTCCATCGAGGGAATCTCGGAGGAATTTTCCAATCTTAAGGAAATGATCGATGAGTCCTTAGAGGTATTTCAAGATTCAGAAAGGGCTGTAGGACAGGTGGTTTCCTCCTTTGACAGCATCAATAACCACGTGGCAGGCTTCATTCAGAAGCAGGAGGATTTTTATAAAGAGGTTTCCGTAATCCGGGGAGAAAAGGAAAAACTGATCGATTCAATAGAAAACATGAGCAGGATCATCAATCAGTCTTTAGCTACGACAAAAGAGGTCAGCTCTTTGATGTATACACAGGACAGCAAGTGCAACATATTAAACAGTATGTCCGACAGCCTGCTGGAGAGCGTTTCCAAGATCAATGATATGAGAAATGAGATCCGCATGGAGGCCTTTGAAAGAAAATTCCCGAGAGTGGGTTATATTTTCGATATTGACGATGATTTTTGGACGCCTACGATCAACGAAGCGATTGATACAGCCAAGGCGTTCAATTTCAAAGTAGAGTTCGTTGCGCCGAAGAGCAGAGCGAAAGCTGCGTCAGAAATTGTGACAGCAATCAAGGATTTTGTTCAACGGGGGTTCAGTGCGCTGGTAATTAGTCCGATAGATTCAACAGAGATAGTTTCGGCATTAAAGGACGCACGTGCCAAAGGTCTTAAGATTTTCTTTATCAGCTCTAAGGTAGAGGGAGTTTCCTATGAGACCTTTATCCAGACGAATTCTACAGAGCTCGGACGATTTACAGCAGGAGTGATCGACCAGATGTTAAATGGAAAGGGCTCTGTGGCAATCGGTATCTGGTCAGATATCAAGATTGCTTCCATCGAAAGCAGAGGAACCAGTCTGGCAGAAGCTCTGGAGGAAAATACTTCGATCCGGCCGCATCTTATTGATATTCCGAGTGAGCCATCAGAAGCAGCAATCGAGACATATCTCGAAGATATCAGAAAAACCGACCCGGAGACGAGCATTATCTTTACTACCAATGTCAACTGGGGAACGGCACTTGGAGAATATGCGGCTGACCATGAAATCGGCATGGATATTGTGACGGTGGATTTCACTTCCCATATTGCAGAGTTCATTGAGAATGGAGTTGTCCGGACAGCCATCGCGCAGAGAGCCTTCATCTGGGGAAATAAGCCGTTAGAGCTGCTGGCCGACCTGTATAAAGGGAAAGAGATTCCGGATTATATTGATACCGGAGTTTATGAGGTCGATGAGTCCAATGTTGGAATTTACAAAAATCGTATCTAAGGATACCAAAAAATACTACAAAAGAAAGAGTAGGAAAAGGCATAAATGGAGGGATGAAGTATGCACAAGAAGAGCTTGAAAAGGCGGTTGCTGGCGTGGATGCTGGCGATTGCAATGTGTGTCAGCATGTGCGATGGAGCGGCAATGGGAACCGGGGTTGTATATGCGGAGGATGCCATAGAGGCACCGGTCGCGACAGCCAGCGGGACTTATACGCAGGGGCAGAGGATTACGATTTCCCAGAGAATCAATGCGACCATATTTTATTGTCTGTCTAACACAGCAGATCCATCAACATCTTATCAGATGTACTCATCTTCAGAACCGATCATTATTGATGTTCCGGGGAATTATGAGTTAAAGACCTATGCATTTGATGGGAACACCGGCCTGCAGAGCAGCGTGGCAGTTTTTAATTATGAGATCAAGGAAATGGAAAAGGCGGCGACGCCGACGGTTGATCTTGAGAGCGGTACGTACAATCAGGGACAGACGATCATTTTGAACTGTGCGACAGAAAATGCATCGATTTACTATACTCTGGATGGAACGACTCCGTCTGTGGGAGCAGGAAACTTTTATAACGGAATTATCCGGATGGATACTCCGGGAACTTATTATTTGAGAGCATTTGCTGTAGCCGGAGGGTACAGGAACAGTGATGTTACAGAGGTATATACTTATACGATTTTAGAGACAGCAGGCAAGCCGACTTCTAAGGCAAATATGGAGCCGGATGCGCTGGGAATCTACAGGAGCGCGATTAACGTACAGATCCTAAGTGAGACCGAGGATGCAGAGATTTACTATACTTTGGACGGGACGGAGCCGACAACGGAGAGTACAAAGTACACCGGAGTTCCGTTGACAATCAGCACGACAACGGTAATCAAAGCAATCGCGGTCAAAGAGGGGATGCGCACCAGTTCGGTTTCTACGTTCGTCTATAATATCCAGGTGCCTCAGATTATACGGAATATGAAAGCACATAATTCCAAAGGCGCAGCAATCAGTTCGATTACGGTTAATTATGGTACGACACTGACACAGCTAAGGGCGATTCTTGGCGCACTGGAGATTGTACCGACGATGGCGACCAATGTGACGGGGCCATCCATCCTGAACAGCCAGGAAAAGTGGGATGTCGAAATGAGCGATGGCGCCACGAGAATCATGGAAAATGCAACAGCGACGGCGACATTTACCGCCAGTGACTGTATTCCGCCGGATGGTACGGCAATCTATACCGTAAACGATGGAAAAGTCGTACTCGATGTTATCTGTGGAAATATTCCAATCAGTGGAATCCGGAGCGGAAGCACCTATATACAGATTCCGGATAATGCGACAGATGTGTATATTAAGACCAAATTGTCAGAGCTTCAAATTGAGCCAATCATCGACTCCAGCCTGGGAGTCAACATCAGGGAATGCCAGATCGACAATAATCCGGCATGCTGGACGATTGAAGGAGACCATGCCATCGGTACCTTTACGGCACCGACGGGATATGTGTTTGATGATGGGGCAGACAATACCCTCACTATTGATCTGGAAAAATTTATTCCGATCACAGAGGTCTATACAACGAGCAACACCATCCAGTATTATGACTGTGATGTGACAGATGCTTATATTATGCGGCAGCTGACAGAAATGACGATCATCGGTGCGGTTCCGACTGGTTATGCGGAGCCGGTTCTGACGAATAATGCGACCTGCTGGACCAATTCCGGCTCGACACAGGATGGTGGTACGGTCTATACCGGTAATTTCTCGGCACCGAATGGCTATGGATTTACCGGATTCTCGACCTTGACGATTACCGTATATCGGGATGATATCCCGATTACCCAGCTGACGCCGTCAGCGAAGTCCGTTGATATCCTATTTAGCGCGACCAATGCGGATGTGCTGGAGGAGCTGGCAAAATTAAACATTGTTGCCACCGTAAAGGCTGGAATGACCCGGCCGATCATTGAAAACGATATTTACTGCTGGTCCATCAATGAGGATGGGACTACAGCGACAGGAAGCTTTGTGATACCGTCCGGTTATCAATGCGAGCCGAGTGTCAATCAGGTAACCGTTTCTATTGCAAGATATACGCCGATTACGGCTATGACGACCTCCAAGACTGAGATGGCGGTCTGGTATGATACACCGTCGGATGAAATCAAAGAAAAGCTGGCGCAATTGGTCATCCGGGCAGCAGTTCCGGCAGGGGCGCAGATCCCGGATATTGAGAATACGACAGCCAATTGGAATGTCAGTGACAGTGTAGCCGTCGGAAAGTTTGAAATTCCGGATGGATATCGTCTGCAGGGCGCAGAGGCACGGATCGAAGTGACACTGATCCGCCGGATTCCGGTGACAAACATAAAGCCGTCTGTGGATACGATCTACACCAAATATTATGCAAGTGTTATTGAGATACAAAAGCAGTTAGTGGCGGAGGTATCGCTCCTGCCGGAGGTTCCGGAAGGGCAGAAGCCACCGACAATATTAAATGATACCGCGAACCGCTGGGTTCTGACGAATATGAAAAAGACAGCGACAGCGACCTTTACCCTGCCGGAGGACAGCATTTATTCTTTCGGTGATGATTATGATGGAAAAGTCGTGGTCAATGTTGTCAGCATCATTCCGGTGTCCTCTCTCGTACCGAGCGAGACAACGATTCATGTACCATATGATTCGACGAACCAGAGTGTATATGAGGCATTGTCCAACCTGACAATTACAGGAACAGTTCCGACAGGAGAGGTTCCTCTGATATTAGATAATGACGATGTATGGGAGTTAAATAATGAGACCGGAACAGCTGTAAAGACCTTTACTGCACCGGATGGCTATGAATTTGCGGAAAATGTTGGGAAAGTAAGTGTTAAAGTCGTTCGCGATATTCCGGTAACCTCCCTTACTCCATCCGCACTTAGTCTGGATGTATCAGAATATGCATCCAGCTCCGAAATCAAGAGACGTCTGGCAAATCTTAAAATTATTCCGACCGTTCCAGAAGGCACGGCACAGCCGGAGATTGGAAACCGGGCAGAGCTTTGGGAAATCAGTGAGGATGGCACCTCTGCAACAGGTTCCTTCGTGGTATCCGAGCCATATACGATCAGTGATGAGGTCAACAAGGTCACGGTTCAGTTGAACAAATACTATCCATTGGTTTCCGTGAGCACCTCAAAGAATATGCTGAGTGTGGGATATGGAGCGACGGAGGAGGATATTCTACAAAAGCTGCTGCAGTTAGAAGTCTACGGAGAGACGGAACGGGCAATGCTGGTCGATCTGGAGAATACAGAGGACTGCTGGTCGATCAATACCGGATTGAAGCAGGCGTATGGTACATTCGAAGCTCCGGAAGGATATCGCGCAGAAAGTCCGGAGGTTATGAAGGCAGTGGTCGGATTCGAATATGTAGTTCCGGTTACCAAATTAAAATCTTCGATCGACAGTATCCTTGTTTCCAGCGAAGCCTCCGAGGCAGATGTCAAGACACAGCTAGCCACATTGAATATTCAGGCTGAGGTTCCGGAGGGAGAGCTTCCACCGACGATTTCGAATCAGGCAGGGAACTGGGTCGTAAGCGGCAGTGCAGCTTATGGTAATTTCAGTGTGCCGGAATATTATAAATTAGAAGAAGGCGCAAATCCGGTCGAAATTAAGGTGGAGAGATATATTCCGGTTAAATCCCTGGTTTCATCCGCATCCTCCATCAGTGTTTCCTATAATGCGGGAAATGATGAGATTTTTGAAGAATTGGCAAAATTAAAGATCAATGGACTGGTTCCGGAAGGACAGCCGGCACCGACCATTACGAATGAGGTCAAAAACTGGGAAATCTTTTCCAATTACGCGAAAGGTACCTTTACCCTTCCGAGCGGATACCGCTACAGCGATGTATCCGGCGTCGTGCGCGTGACGATCAAACGGGGAGATATTCCGGTAGAGAGTGTAACAACAGAAAAGACCAGTCTGGATGTGGCTTATGGGACATCGACGATTGAGATTCAAAGACAGCTGTCCCGCATGAAGCTGACAGCAGTTGTTCCAAACGGCTATGAGGAGCCATACATTTCTAATGAATTATCCGCATGGACGATTTCTGGAAATGTTGCTTCTGCGGATTTTGTTCTGCCATCCGGCTATACCTATGCGGCAAATTCACAAAAGCCCCTGGTTGTGATCAATCAGTACGTTCCGGTCTATGGACTCACACCAAGCCAGGAGAGCATCGACGTAGAATATGATGCAGATGAATTGGAAATTCTGGCACTCTTGACAACGCTCGGAATTTCTGCAGAGATTCCGGAAGGCGCCACAGAGCCGGTAATTGCCAATTCGATTGACTGCTGGGATCTGAATGGAAATACTGCCGTCGGAACGTTTAAACTTCCTTCGGGCTATGTAGCAGAATCTACAGATCTGACGGTCAGTGTTGGAATCAATTATTCCGATCGTCCGCCGGTAGCTTATATGGTAAATTATTACGGTGGAGACGGAGCTACAGGAGAGAGCTCCTCCGATGGATATGTAACAGAAGGGTCGATTATTACACTTCCGGCCAATCCATTTACCAAAAAGGGATATAATTTCATTGGCTGGGTCGAGGGAACGATGACCTATGCCTCCGGATCTCTTTATACGATGCCGTCTCATTCAGTTTCCTTTGTGGCAAGATGGGAAGCAGATGGAAGCAGTACGACAAATCCTTCCGATAATACAAATAAGAAAAAAGTGAAGGTCGGTACAAAATGGAAGGGAACCAAGGGAGAATACAAGGTTCTTAGTGGAAAGAAAGCCCGATTGATTAAAAATATCACAAAAAAATCCAATTATCTGATGGCGAACCGGATCACGATTGGGACGACCGTATATAAGGTAACAGAAATTGGAGCGGAAACGTTCAAAAATACAAAAGCGACAAGAATTGTTGTTCCGAAAAATATCCGAAGGGTAAAGGCAAAAGCATTTTACGGTTCTTCCAATATCAAAAAGATTATCTTTAAAGGAACTACCGTGCCGACCTTTAACAAAGGTGCTTTCAAAGGTCTGAAATCCGGAGCAAAGATTTATGTTCCAAAGAAAAAATATGCCAAATATAAAAAAGCAATAAAAAAATCATCCTTGCCGTCCGGTGTGAAGATCGTTTCATATACGGCAAAGAGTTCTAACTAGGAAAGGAGCGGAGAAAATAATGACAGGAAAAAAACTCGCAAAGAAAATTCTTTCTGTAGTCCTTTCTGGTGCACTTGCAATCTCACTGCTTCCGACAGATCTCCCGTTGGTTTCTGCAGCGGAGCCTTTGACAGAGACGGAGATTTTGTCAGATGAGCTGCCAGAGCAGACGGATCTGCTGACAGAGGAAGCGGAAACAACAGAGGAAACAGAAACAGCAGAGGAAACAAAGACAGCAGAAGAAGCAGAAGCAACAAAGGAAACAGAGACAG
>CADBUD010000088.1 GCA_902797785.1 uncultured Lachnospiraceae bacterium | reverse complement strand
CTGAAAGCGCCCTTCCTATCGCGTTTGTGTGCACTAATGTGTTATAGTAAATGCATTTATTTAATGCGTTTACTATACTATTCACAGTTCTCCTCCCGGCATTCGGATTTCCCGCTGCTTCGGCTCCCTCAGTGCTTTCGCGCCTGAAATCCTCATTATGGGAGGAGTTCCTGCTTCACAGCAGGAAAATCAACTGTAAATGGTAACCATTTAGGAGGCAGAATATGAAACCAGATCTTACAAAAACAGAAACAACGATTTTAATCGTAGAAGATGAAGAGAAACTGGCGAGATTCATTGAACTGGAACTCGCCCATGAAGGATATCAGACAGAAAAAGCCGGAGACGGACGCACTGCGCTTCACATGGCACTTCAAAAGGATTATACCTTGATTCTTTTAGATATTATGCTTCCGGAATTAAACGGACTGGAAGTCCTGCGCCGCCTGCAAAAAGAAAAGTCCACTCCGGTGATTCTGCTCACAGCCAGGGATGCTGTGATGGACAAAGTCGCCGGTCTCGATGCCGGAGCTGTTGATTATATTACAAAGCCATTCGCCATCGAGGAGCTCCTTGCCCGAATCCGTGTCGCATTAAAGCTTCACGGAATGGCTGCCTTTCCGGATTCAGCTGCTTCCCCATCTCATAAGGAAAATCATCAGCCTGCCCCCGGTGAACAATTCACCTGGGACAGGCTGTTGCTGGATGTTCCCCGTCATCGCGTCACCTTTGACGACGAGGAAATCACTCTGACGAACCGAGAATTTATCATGTTAAAGACCCTTCTCCAAAATATGGATATCGTACTTTCACGGGATACTCTGTTAGAAAAGGTCTGCGGTTATGAGTACATAGGTGAAACCAATGTCGTCGATGTCTATATCCGATACCTAAGATCCAAAATTGATGAGGTCTATGGTATAAAGATGATTCAGACCGTGCGCGGTGTCGGATATGTCATAAAGTCAAAGGAAGGAACAAATGGAAAAGAATAAATTTCAAAAAAACCGCACAAGCAAAAAAGTGTCTTCTATTGCGCACAAGCTCCATCGACAGATTTTATTCAAAAAACTTGGCTTGTATTTGGCAAGCGATCTGTTCCTAGCGGTTGTCCTCATCATCGGATGGATTCTTTTAAATGAGCTGGACAGCTTTGGACATCTTCTGGAAAATTGTGACCGTAGTTTTGTCACCGATGGAAGTAATATTTTTTCCCTGACCTACTTAATCAAGCGCCATGGAAAAGTTCTTTTTCAAAAAGAAGCATGGCAGGCTTTTTTCTTTTTTCTGGGCGCCCTGATTCTGTCCATCCTTTTCCAGTTCCTTAATCTGGGCACCGCCAGCTATGGCGAATACCGCAAAATCAAAAAAATCTTAAGTCCGCTCAATGATCTGGCTCTAAAGGTAGATGAAATGAGTCATCTGACCTTTGATGGGAGCAAATACCATAAAATTGAAAACGCTCTCACCAGCATTAGTCCGGAAGAAATGCAGACCCTTTCTTTAGGAGATGAAGATCTTCTGGGAATTGAAATGGCCATGAACAATATGCTAAAACGAATGCATGATGTTTACCAGCAGCAGAGTCGTTTTGTCGATGATGCTTCCCATGAGCTCCGGACTCCGATTGCTGTCATTCAGGGCTACGCCAATATGCTTGACCGCTGGGGAAAAACAGATACGGATATCCTGGACGAATCCATCACTGCGATCAAACACGAATCCGAGCATATGAACCATCTCGTTGAACAGCTGCTATTCCTTGCCAGGGGAGACAACGGCCGAAATATCATGCACTTTGAAGAGGTTTCTCTTCCGGATCTGATGCAGGAAATCTATGAAGAGTCTTTAATGATTGATGAAGATCATGTTTATCGGTTCGAAACAAACAGCTCTCCGCTCATTCTAAAAGCAGATGCCTCCATGCTGAAACAGGCCATCCGTATTCTAGTAGATAATGCCTCCAAATATACAAAAAAAGGCGACGAAATCCGTCTTTCTATTGGAAGAACTCCAAAGGGACAGCCTTATCTGCAGGTGCAGGACTGTGGCATCGGAATGTCAGAAGCCGATATTTCACATATGTTTGAACGATTCTACCGTTCGGATCATACAAGAAAAATAAAAGGAAGCGGACTCGGGCTTTCTATTGCCAAATGGATCATTAGCAAGCATGACGGATATTTTGAGATTCTTTCCCGGACAGAATTGGGAACGCGAATCCGTGTAATCTTGCCGGATTCACATATTTAAGGTATTGACAAACTTTATT
>CADBUD010000087.1 GCA_902797785.1 uncultured Lachnospiraceae bacterium | reverse complement strand
CAGCCACCACCTGCAACCTCCCCCATATGAATCATCCTCATTCTCCCCCCAGCTTCCCATTGCTTTCGCATACGTGCTACTCTTGCATCTCCTCGCCTCATCATATGAATCTCTGTCTAATGCGAAACCATAAGACTTCGCCTTATCTGTTCCATAAGTTTCATCGTCTGATAGCAGGAAGACTTTGTCTGATGTATCGTTTCCTCTGGCACTTGCTGACGCATTATTTGAAGAACCACCCTGAATCACTTTACTGTAAAAAACAGCTGCCTGCTGACCACCTCCAAAGGCTGTTGTTAGGAAGTTACGACTTTGGGAAAAATTTATACCCATCTGATTCGCCGACGCACCATAGCCATTTAAGAAGCTTCTAACAGCATTTCTCTCCCACGTGACATTTTCTTGAACAGTATTATACTTATCGTCATCCAATGCCTTGTCCGCAAGAATCAGCGCATTGTCACCTTCTACATCAAGCACCCCCCTTCTTTATTCTGCGGTATTTCACTCCATCCAAAGTGATATCACCATTGGAATTCCACCCCTCTGCACTCTTGAGGGCAGCATACAAAACATCATCCCTTGGATCATTTAGCGTAACGCTTTCGGTATATACCAAATCAACGATTTCAGCCGCTTCCTTCACCTGTTCCGACAACAGCTGCTGTACTGGAAGAAGACCAAGCCAGAAGTATTATATGTTTTTCCTCAGCAGTTTTTTACCTGTCAGAGCTGTTAGGAACCTCCCCCCGTTTTTTACATATATTATAAAAAACGATAGGAAAGAGGTTTTCTTATGTCCATCAAAGGTCTGAAAGTCGGGATCGTGCTCACAGGCTCCTTTTGTACTTTTGCAAAAGCAAAATCCGCCATCCGTGAACTGGTCGAAGCCGGTGCGGATGTCCTTCCTGTTTTTTCCTATCATGCCCAGAGCATTGATTCCCGTTTTTGCAAAGCAAAAGAATATGTGAAAGAAATCGAAGCCCTGACTGGCAATTCTGCCATTTTAACGATAGAAGACGCCGAACCGATCGGTCCCCTTCAGTTGACTGACGTTCTCGCCATCGCTCCATGTACCGGAAACACCCTGGCTAAATTAAATCTCGGCATCACAGACACTCCTGCCCTGATGGCCGCCAAAGCCCATATGAGAACCGGGAAGCCGCTCGTCATTTCCATTTCAACGAATGACGCCCTGGGACTTTGTTTTAAAAATATCGGCTCCCTGATGTCTTCCAAGGATATTTACTTTGTCCCGTTCGGACAGGATAATCCAGAAAAAAAGCCAAAATCCATGGTTGCTCATATGGAGCTTCTGATTCCGACCATCGAGGCTGCCCTTTTAGGAAAACAGATTCAGCCCATCCTAAAGGATGATCCGAATATTTTTCCAGCAAAAGAATAGACTATTACCATAAAAATCTATCACTTTCCGGAGGATCTATGAAATCAATTTCTTTTGCTGTTATGGGCGGGGATGAACGTCTTTTTTACACAGCCTGCAGGCTGGCAGAGACGAACTGCCCCGTCCACGTATTTGGTCTAAAGCATATAGAAGGGCAGACGAAGCCAGCCGCGGCATCTGCCCTTCTATGGGAAACTTCTATCAGGGAATGTCTTCGCTCGGCAGATGTCCTTGTTGGTCCGGTTCCCTTTTGTGGACCGAAAAAAACCGAGATTTTTCATAAAGTGCCTGACGTTTTTCTGCCGCTTTATGAAACTTTGTCCTTCCTTAAGCCATCGCAGCACCTTTTCGGCGGCGTCCTGCCAGAGCAGGTCTGCAGCTATTGTCAGGAGCATGGTGTGTTTTTCCATGATTTTATGAAAATGGAAACTGTGGGAATCGAAAATGCCATTGCGACCGCCGAAGGAAGCCTTGCCGAGGCCATAACAAGAAGCCCGAAAACTCTTCACGGTGCAAGATGTCTCGTCCTTGGCTATGGAAAATGTGCCCAGGTACTCGCCGAAAAGCTTTATGGTCTTCATGCCCATGTCACTGTCTGTGCCCGAAATGAAAGCCAGCGTTCCATGGCGTTTTCCCGCGGTTGTTCTGTTCTTTCTTTTGAAGAGTTATCCACCCGGCTTTCTTTTTTTGATTATATTTTCAACACAATTCCTGCCCGGGTGCTGAACGCCGACCAGGTTTCCCTTTTATCTTCGGAGGTCTGTATCATCGATCTTGCTTCTGCTCCCGGCGGAATCGATTTCTCTGCCTGTGAACAGCGAAATATCTGTGCCGGTCTCTTCCCCGGTCTTCCGGGAAAATATGCTCCGAAGACCTCCGGGGAGATTTTGGCACGCGCTGTCCTTTCAAAGCTTCCTATGCTCTGAAGGCCTGCGCAAAATATCAACCTATGAATCAGGAGGTCTTTATGTGCGGAATTGCAGGTTTTTTTCAAACCAAGGATAATTATCTGAATTCATCGGACCGGCAGCTTGCCACGTTAAAGGAAATGGCAAAAGTCCAACAATACCGCGGTCCGGATGATTCCGGTACGTTTTTAAATGACCACTTCGGCCTTTCGCATGTCCGTCTTTCCATCATCGATCTTGCCGGCGGACAGCAGCCGATGTTCTGCCATCATAACGGCGGTCTCTTTGGCATTGTTTATAATGGAGAAATATATAATTCCAAAGAACTGCGACGCATCTTAACTGGCGATGGATATTCTTTTTCGACCACCTCGGATACGGAGCTTCTGCTTGCCGGATATGCGCTTCACGGAATCGATTTTGTCAAACAGGCCAATGGCATCTTTGCTTACGCCATCATGGACTGTGCCCGAAACCGGCTCTGTCTCTTCCGTGACCGTCTCGGCGTCAAACCTTTGTTTTATACCCAGACAGAAGATGAGCTGATTTTTTCTTCGGAACTCAAGGGGCTTTTTGCCCACCCATCAGTTACTTTAGATCTCACCTTAGATGGATTGAATGAAGTTTTTTCCCTTGGTCCTGCCAAGACCCGTGGCAGCGGTGTTTTTTCCGGGATTTATGAGGTTCTTCCCGGTCAGGTCATCATCGCGGATTGTGACGGCATTCATTCTGAATTTTATTGGAAATTGGAGGCTCGCGAGCATACCGATTCGGAGGCTGAGACCGTGGAAAAAACCAGGTTTCTTGTCACGGATTCCATCAAACGCCAGATGGTATCCGATGTCCCGATCTGTACCTTTTTATCCGGCGGGGTGGATTCTTCTATCGTTTCCTCCGTCTGCGCCAGAGAATTGCTGCGACAGAATAAACAGCTTGCCACCTACTCCTTTGATTTCGTGGACAATGATAAATATTTTACTTCTAATTCCTTCCAGCCCTCGGAGGATCGTCCCTTTGTTGACCAGATGGTGACATATCTGAACAGCGATCATCATTATCTGTTCTGCAGTGCCAGAGAGCAGGAAGAGCTTTTGACCGCCTCCATGAAGGCTCACGATCTTCCCTGTATGGCAGACGTGGATTCTTCCATGCTCTATTTCTGCTCGCTGGTCGGAAAGCATCACAAGGTCGTGCTGACCGGAGAATGTGCGGATGAGATTTTTGGCGGATATCCATGGTTTCACAAGGAATCTTTTCTTACCGGCAGGACCTTTCCCTGGACACCGGATCTTTCTCCAAGGAAAGCCGTGCTTCGAGAAGATTTTCTTGACCTCCTCCATATGGATGACTATGTTCAAACCTCCTATGAAACTTCTATTGCAGAGGCTCCTCTCCTTCCCTCTGATTCTCCGCTCACGAAAAAGCGGCGGCAGATTTCCTGGCTGAATCTTTGCTGGTTCATGCAGACCCTGCTCGACCGGATGGATCGCTGCAGTATGCAGGCTTCCCTGGAGGCGCGCGTTCCCTTTGCCGATCACCGCATCGTTGAATATCTCTATAACGTCCCATGGGAAATCACTGCCAAAAACGGAGAGGTAAAATACCTGCTTCGAGAATCCATGCGCGGACTACTGCCGGATGAGATCCTCTTCCGCAAAAAGAGCCCTTATCCCAAAACGTATGACCCTCACTATGAGCAGCTGCTCAAACAGCGAATGAACCATCTTCTGGAGGATACCTCCTCCCCTCTCTGGCGGTGTGCCGACCGGACGAAGGTTCAAAGCTATATGTCCGGCTCCTCTGACTACGGAAAGCCATGGTACGGCCAGCTCATGGCCTCCCCACAAATGCTCGCCTACCTGATTCAAATCCACGAATGGCTAAAAAATTACAAGATTTCTTTCTGAATTTGTGATATAATGAGGGAAATCACTTGCT
>CADBUD010000086.1 GCA_902797785.1 uncultured Lachnospiraceae bacterium | reverse complement strand
TAACAGTTCCTAAGCTAACGTGTAGAAAATGACAGAACAAAGCCTCCTATCGTTTCATGAGGATGGTATCACAGACCAAGCTCACAAAGATAGGAGGCGATCCAAAGGAACAAAAAGCAGGACATCAAAGAAGACATTCCCCTATTACTGCAGTCAGCGCAAGCACCACAGGTCTTCGTTCTAAAGGAATCTCATCGTCCTCTTTCACCAGTTTCCCATTTTCAAATGCGTCCACTGCATGATCATCTGCCAAATCAGAAAATGTGCGGATGGAAACAAACTCCACGCCTTTTCCCGTTGCCACCTGTGCTATTGCCGCGGACTCCATATCAAAGGCGATCGGATGAAACTCTTTTATCAGCTCTTCTTTCTGCTTCGTATCATGTAAAAAGAAATCGCCGGTTGCAATTTTCCCAGAAACAGCTGGAATCCCTAATTTCTTTGCTGTTTGTTCCAGCAGCTCTACCAGCTCCTTTGGACTGTCCGCGATTTGAGGACGGTTGCTTTCGAGATAGGGAATAAAATCCACCTGGACATATTCTGTCCCAATCGCTACATCTCCCCTCTTTGCATTTTTTCCCAATCCTCCGGCATACCCCACATTGATGATCAGCTCCGGTTGAAATTCTGTGATCAGATCCGCTGTCTGATACGCCGCATTGACCTTTCCTACGCCCAACACCTTCGTAATGATCTGAATATTTTTTTCTTCATGAAGATACTGATTTTCTGCTATTTTCTGGAAACCTTCCTGTTGGGATAAATACTCATCCACATAGGACAGCTCTACTTCCATGGCGCTTATCACTGCTATGTTCTTTTTCTCTTTACCCATTTCTTTTCTCCCATTCCTATTTTTTTCCAGTTCCAAAGGCAGTAGATGACCAATACCATGCTCTCCGCCGCCCATGCAGCTGTTTCCGGATAAAATAATCCTGTCACTCCCATATGCAAAGGCAGCGACTCCACCAATACTATCCTGGTCACCAGCCCGAATAATCCGACCGTCAATTGAATCCTCGTAATTCCAATTCCCTCCAGCAAGGCTGTCAATATCGCTTCCAGATATAAAAAGATCAAAAACACTGCATATCGATATAAATATCCATGGGCAACTGTCGTAATTTCTGCTGCATAGATATCCTTTGCTGAAATAAATACCGATACGATCTGTTTTCCGAACATCACCAATAGAACGCTTATGAAAACAGCGGTTGCTATTGAAATCCAGACCACCGCCTGAAACCCTTCTTTGATCCGTGCCTCATTTTTCGCTCCGTAATTCTGTCCCGTATAAGCACAGAACGCGTGTCCATAGGATACGGATGCCACGGTCACACAGCCATACAGCTTATTCGTAGCAGTGTATCCTGCCACTACCTCCATACGATAAAGGTTCACTACCGTCTGCATGAGGATTCCCCCAAAGGAAATCAGAAGATTTCTAAAAAACATTGGCAGTCCCAGCATCAGCAGGCTTTTCAAAATGCCTTTGTCTATCCTCCAGTCTGTTTTTCTTGGAAACAGGTCTGGCTGTTTTATGAGAAACCAAAGGCAGTACAGCATGGCAGCGGTCTGTGCCAGCACTGTCGCAGATGCTGCTCCGATGATTCCCCAGTGAAAACGATAAATAAAAATCAAATCCAGCACGATATTGACAAGAGAAGCCAGAAGCTGAGCCTCGAACGGTGTCTTACTGTTTCCCAGTGCCCTAAGGATTGCCGCCATGGCATTGAACGCCATCACTGCAAAGGTCCCCAGATAAATCGTCCGGATATAAGAATAGGCAGCTTCAAAAAGATTCTCCGGCGTATGCAAAAGCCGCAGAATATCCCTCATGAACAGCACACTGACAGACGTAAATATTGCCGCGATCACAGCGGACAATATGGCAATCATTGCAATCGTTTTCCGAAGTCCGCGCTCATCCTTTTCTCCAAACCTCTGCGCTGCCAGAACCGAAAAACCGGTAGTAAAAATAATAATCGAGCCCGACATCGTCCAGTTCAGCCAGTCTGTCGCTCCAACTGCTGCAAATGCCATGCTCCCAACGCCTCTTCCGATGATGGCGGAATCAGCAATGGTATAGAACTGCTGAAAAACATTGCTCAGCATAATGGGAATTGCAAGCTCCATGATCTGCTTTGCCGGATTCCCTATCGTCAGATCTTTTCTCTTTTTTTCCATACTTTCCTTAGCATGGCGCATCTACTGC
>CADBUD010000085.1 GCA_902797785.1 uncultured Lachnospiraceae bacterium | reverse complement strand
TGAAAGCGACATTTTCCTTACAAAATCCGTGCGCATCATTTTTATACCGTTAGCGAAAACCGGCAACGGTTTTCGTTAACGAGTATACTTCGCTACGCTCCAGGCGCAGAGATTCCCGCCCCATGAACGTAGATGACATGATCGGGGGAGAGGCTCTCGATGGTATGGATCAGATCCTCGTACCCCGCATGGGCTGATAGGGACAGCTCGACATAGTGGAGCTGTCCCTCTTTTCTTCTCTGCACACTCTGCAGCAGGTACTCTGAATCATAAATGTACCCTGTCTTCATGACACAGACGTTTTCCCTGTTCATCAATTCCGTGATGTATTTTGACGAGGTGCTTCCCGGCTTCATCATTCCGGAGCTTGCCAGGATAATTTCACAATTTTCGATCCGCTCCCCATATTCTAATTCTGAATGACATACGTTGATATTTTTATTCAGAATCTGCTTCTCTGGTCCTAAGAAGCTTTGGTATAATTCTGTCACTCCGGCCGCCTTCCCATCGATCAGAATCCGGGCGCCCCGGTCTTTGGCCAGCTGTGCCAGCAAAAGGGATATCTCTTGTGCTCTTCCCACGGCAAAGCATGGGATAAAAATTTTATTCCCGTATTGAAGGTGCTTTTGACACAGGGAAAAAAACATGGTTTCGTACTGTCTTAAACGGAACATGTCTTTTTTCTTTCCAAAGGTCGTCTCCGTCAACAGCACATCGATCCGTTTTGACTTTTTCCCCAGCAGCTCTCCGATTTTTAGGCCATCCACGGTCTTTTGGTCTTCTACTGAGAAGTCCCCCGTATATACGATTCGTTTTTTGTTCTTCCAGTCAATGTCCATCAGCACGGAGCCGCAGATATGGCCGTTTGGAAGAAACAAGACCGCCACCCGGTCTATCGTCCGGGTCTCATATTCATTCAGGAATGTCACCGTTCCCAAAAAAGTTTCCGGAGAAATGTGCCGGATCAGCTGGTAGGTTTCCCTGGTCATGTACACCTTCTGTTTTTTGATTTCGTTCAGGCTTCCATAATGATCCAGATGCGCATGGGAAATAAAAACTGCGTCAATATGATCGATTTCCAGCTCATCCAGGATTTTGCCAACAGGGATACGGACGGCTTCTTCTCCTTCGATTTCACTTCCGCAGTCCAGCAAAATGACCGTATTTCCGTCTGTCAGAATATGCAGGGCGGCAGAGGCTTCCTTGGGACGGAAGCTATAGATGGAAAGGTCTGAGTCTGTAAATACGTTCTCCATTCCAAATTTCTGACCATTGCCTATGGCCTGATTTTCTTTTTCCCACTGCTTCCACTGGATATCCTCAAAGGACAGGATGTTCTTTTTTTTCTTCTCCCCCCCTTTTTTCCACGAGGCCGCAAGGACCGGATAGGTCCGGCACAGGTCATGAAACAGGGGAAGAGCCGGAACTTCTTCCGGTTTGTTCTCCACCGCATATTCAAACAAGCGCACCAGAGGGGAATCATAGTTTTGATCGAATATTTCCTGAATTTCTTCTGAAATACGTAGTTCTTTAAAATATAACGCGAACAAGACGACATGTTTCCAATAAATCCGATGTGTCCTGCATTCCTGGAACCAGTCGTCTTGGCGGGAGCGGTACAATTTTTTTGCTCTTTCCAAAAATCCCATCTCCATCAGGGACATCATATAATAGAAGCGGCTCTCACCAAATTCACTGTAATGGGTCTTTGCCAGATAGCACACCAGCTCATATTCTTGATTTTCATAATAGCTGCATAACAGATCCGGGATGACCATATCATTATGTCTGCCAAAATATTCCTCCTCCAGCGGTTCCACATTTTCTACTACCACAGCATCCGATTTCCTTTCTTCTATCTCATGGTCTTTCCTGACCTTTGGCTTTCTCATGCAAATCCGCCAAGAGCTCCTTCCCAGAGCCTTTCCCTGACCTTTGGCCGTCCGTGTTATTTCGGTGCCTGCACATCTTTTCCCTGCAGGATCTTGTAGCTCATCTGCTGGACCTTCTTGCTTTCCGCGTGATG
>CADBUD010000084.1 GCA_902797785.1 uncultured Lachnospiraceae bacterium | reverse complement strand
CTGTGAATAGTAACAATATCGGCAGTAATATCAGCGCTCAATCAGAAGACCTGCCAGAATCGCTTCCTGACGTTCCTCCATCACTGCGGCTTCTTCCGGCTGGACATGATCATAGCCCATTAAATGAAGCATACTGTGGGCAATCAAAAAAGCAAACTCCCGCAAGGGACTATGCCCATAACGCTCTGCCTGAGCAAAGACCCGTGTCAGGGAGATGACGATATCTCCCAAAAGGAGTTCTCCGGTCTCGGAATTAAAGCAGTCTTCTCTCTGATCAAGATCTCGAAAATCAGCCGGAGCCTTATACTCTATCATAGGAAAAGACAGCACATCGGTCGGAGCATCAATCTGTCGAAACTCTTTATTATACTGCCATATCCCGGAATCATCGGTCAACAAAAGACTGACTTCGGCCTCATAGGGAAGCTGCTCTGCCTCCATTGCCGCAAAAATCACATCCCGTGCAATTTTCTCATAATCAAATGGCAATGTCAATTCTTTTTCTGCTTCCTTGTCTAATTCCATACTGATTTCTATTGTCAAAAGTAATTTTCCTCCTTTTCTTCCTGTTCATCATATTGAAGGATTTCCTCAAGGCAGACCTTCTGTACCGCAGTCTGCATATTCACACTCATTCCGGAAGAAAACAGTACTCCGGATTCGATCTGCCGGTCAAACATTTGATTCATTTCCTCCGTAAAGCTTTCCTTTGAAAAACCCTTTCGGCTTTTTTTCTGCTCATATAATGTGACCGAATCATAGACCAGATGACAGATTGCTGCCTCCACCGTCGATGGCTCCTGATATTTTCCGCTGAATTCGTATAAAATAGAAATCAGTTCCTCTGGAAAGTGGTTGTTTCGGGCAACGGACACTGCGGTCTTTGGATCGGTATTTCCTTTTAAGCATCCAATCTCTAAATAACACCCGGCGGCCTTCGCCAGAAAGACATTCGCATGGATTTTTCTGGCACACTTCAAGGAAAGATTGGAAAGAAGCTTTGAACGGTCATAGATTTCTTTGGATTCTTCCATCAAAAGAACCCGCAGATAATAGGTCTCCATCGCAATCTCTTTGAGCAGCTGCTCCTTTGCATTTCTGATTCCGTGGTCATAGAATAAGAGAAAGAAAAAAATCACTGCAACAGAAATCAGACAGTTTAAAGCAGTCCGAATCAAGTCGGAAACCAAAAAAGTCGAAGCTTCCCAAATAGAAAGCAAAAGGCAAAAGGAAACCATTACACCAGCGCTGCAAAAAAGCCCCGGGAGCAGCTTTGACCGTTCTGCGAAATAGTCTGCGAAGACGCATCCGCAGGTCATTCCCAAAAAGAAAAAGAAGAACACTGCAGGGTCGAGCTCTTCGCCCAGATAAAACAAGACCACGAACTCTGTCCCTGCCAACAGTCCAGCGGAAACATTCATCGTCAATCCCAGGATCGTTCCTAATGCCAGAAACGGAACCAGAAGAACCGGCAGATAAGAACAAAAAAATAATATAATCGCACTGACAGCGAAAACCAGACACACCCGGGAGGAATTATCCAATTTTTCCATCCTGCCTTCTTCTTTAAAAAAAGAAGTTTCAAAGTGGAGAAGAAATACCGTCGTAAGAACCAAAGACAGCAAAATCATCATGACCAGATGCTGCTTGTCCAATCCGTTTTTTTCTCCAATCAGAAAACCAAAAACTAAAAAGATAAAATAAATAAATAGGTCATACACCATTCTATGACGATCCCACAATATCCTCTGCTTCATGATTTTTTCGTTTCCCTTCTCATATAGCTGGTTCTGACTGCGCGTCGGGGAGCTCCTGATACGGTATTCTGCTGCTTCTTCTCGTAGTTTTCGTAGGCCGTTACGATTTTTTGTACGAGTGGATGACGAACCACATCCTTTCCGGTCAATTTGCAGAAGGCAATCTCATCGATTTTGGAAAGCACTTTTTCCGCAACATCCAGTCCGGATTTCATGTCCCTTGGCAGATCCTTTTGAGTATTATCCCCCGTAATTACCGTCTTGGAGCCAAAGCCAATCCGTGTCAGGAACATTTTCATCTGAGCCGGTGTCGTATTCTGTGCCTCATCCAGGATGATATATGCATCATCTAAGGTTCTTCCTCTCATGTAAGCAAGAGGCGCGACCTCG
>CADBUD010000083.1 GCA_902797785.1 uncultured Lachnospiraceae bacterium | reverse complement strand
TTGACATTTGGGTCTCGCGCAACAGGAACCCATGAACCGTGTCAGGTCAGGAATGAAGCAGCACTAAGTGGCCACTCTTGTGTGCCGTGAGGGTGCCTGGATCGAGCTAACTGTAAAGGTAACGTCTGGGGTCGGGATTCAAAGCAGGACGCACATTTAAAATAATAAAATGATGATAAGATAAAAAGACAACTGGATCGTTTGAATGGTCAGTTGTCTTTTTTTACACCGAAGGTGTACAGAGTATGAGAATCCAGTGCGACTTATGAACAAAATGGCAAGCCATTTCGCTTATGATTACCAAGCTGAATCTTGCGAAATGTAGGGTGATGAAATCTGGTTTCCAGCTTCGTACTGCAGGCTTTCCATGTTGGTTTGTGGTAATTTCAGGGAAGTCATATAATTATTTCGGCAGTCCAAAATCTCGAGATTTTTGTTGGAGGAAGCATCCAGAATCTCAATCAGATTTTTCTGACAATACAGTTCTGTTAGATGTTCAGCATGAGAAAGATCCAGCTCTAAAATATGATTCTGCTCGCAGTAAAGTGTGGACAGATCGGAAATTTTTAAGGTCATCAGTCGATTATGTCCACAGTGCAGGGCAGTCAGATTCGAGGCATCGGTCACATCCAGGGTATGCAGCTGATTGTATTCGCAGTAGATGCTTTCCACGCTGCTGTCAGAAACAAATAGCGAAGTCAGTTTGTTATTATCACATTTCAGCAGTTTTAATTTTTTCAGCTGGGAGATGTCCAGTTCCACCAGCTGGTTATTCGCGCAGTACAGCTCGGTCAGCTTTGGTACAGTGGACAGATCTAAACGGGTCAGGTGATTATTATAACAGTCCAAACGTTTTAATCTGACCATGGAGGAAAGATCCAATGTCTCCAGTTCGCAGTCAGAAATGGATAATTCCCGGAGATTTTTTAGATATTTTAGTCCCAGGATATCTTCCGTGCTCCGAATCGGATTTCCATAAAACATAAGTGTTTTCAGGTTCTTTAGATTTCGGCAGTCCAGATGGGAAAGCCGGGTCTCACTGCATTCCAAATGCTTTAACTCGACCAAACAGGGCAGACCTGTCAGACGGATATTCGGGTTGAAGGAACAGTCTAAGGTCTGAAGCTTTTTGTTTTGGGAAACATTTAAGCTGCCAATCTGATTGTCGCTGACAGTGAGCAGCTTTAATTTCGGACAGTGCGATACATCCAGTCCGGATAGTCCGCAGCTGACACAGATCAGCTTTTTCAGCCGTTCGTTTTCAGAAAGATCGATCTGACCGATATTGCTGTAAAAAATAGAAATTTTTTTAAGCTTTGTATTTTGAGTGAGATCCAGCTCAGCCGTAGAAAAACCGGACAGATCCATTCGTTCCAGATTTGGTAGGAGCTTTAGGAATTTCATGGAACAAGGCTCAGAGACCGGAACCAGATCCCTGGAGGTCTCTTGATGCATATTCAGTTCGGTTACTTCTTTCCCTTCTTCCAGAGAGAGCTTATGATCCTTATTTTGATCCAAGGCATCTGCCCATAATCGAAGTTGTTCGGTGGAAAAATTTCGTTTATTTATGATGAGCTCTGTCACTGGCAGATCCGGCTCTTGCGGTTCATCTTGCGGATCGTTCGTTTGATGATTCTGCTGATCATCATGAAAGTCATTCTGCGGTTCGGCCTGCTGTTCATTTGAAGTATCTGTTTGGGCATGGGATGAAAATGGGAGCAGACAGACACTTAGAGTAAAAAGGATAGCAGAAAGACAGCCTGTGAATTTTTTGAACATCGTTTTCTCCTTTCCTGGCAGAGAGCGTATGAATGATTTTATAGTGGCATTTTCCTTACAAAATCCGCGCGCATAATGTACAGGTTATTTTCGCACAGTTCCTTAGTGAAAAACAGTAATGTTTTTTGACGAGTATCAAATTCTTTTTATGACAGGGTATCAACTAATCGTTCAATTAGCTGTTTTTTTATATAAACGTCGAATCCGAGCATCGCGATGAAGGATAAGAGCTGTAAATAATCCTGTTCTGTATCAGCAGCATTTGAAAAGGTTTCACTGGAAGTCCGGAATTTTTCTGTAACATCTTTTTTTAAGGCTTCGATCATTTTTGGCTCCAGGGAAAAAATCTGTTCATAGATAGTTTTCAGATTGATTTCTTTTTCAGAAGAAAAATAGGTCTCGTTCAGGGGACCCAGCAGGGTCTGGATGTCGCTTATACTCAGGATGTTCTTAAAGTAGTATATAAAGATCAAAAGCATAATATGTTCTTTGGAGTATTTCTTTTTGTTCGGGGGTGGGAGCAGGTGATTCTTTGCATAATTATTAATCATGGTCTTGGTAAGAATCTTGTCCTCACTTTTTCTTTTTGTTTTTCCCAGATGGGTCTCCATGAAGGTCGTGACCTGATCCATATATAATTCGATATCCGGAATTTCTTCAGATTTTGTGTAGCTGATCTGATCAAAGCTGCTTAAAATTTTGTTTAATAATTCATTATCATCTGATGTCATTTTCTTTTCTCCATTCCTGTACTGCTTTTATAGGAAACGCATGGTTTGCCGTTTTGTTCATCTATAATTCAATATATAGTATTTAAAACCATATGTCAAATAAAATTGACTGTGAAACACATCGTTTTGTTATGATTCACAGTTCCTTTTCCAACATTTGGATTTTCCATTGCTTCGCAGTTCTCCCTGCGCATTTGCGCCTGAAAAATTGCAATTGAATATAAATAAGACATCTGATATAATAATCAGAGAAACGCATTTTTTGCATGTAACAGTTCCTAGGTAAAATTGACAAAAGCTATATTTAAGGAGGATAATTTTATGGCAGGTATTTTGAAACGGTTTGGAGATATTATGTCTTCCAATATCAATGCACTTTTGGATAAGATGGAAAATCCGGAAAAGATGATGAACCAGTATTTGAGAAATATGGAAAATGATCTGGCGCAGGTAAAAGCAGAAACAGCATCTGTGATGGCGGCAGAGTCTTCAGCGAAGAGAAAGCTCGATGCCTGTGAGGCAGATGTGCAAAAGCTGGAGAATTACGCAATCATGGCTGTAAAAAATGGAAATGACGCTGATGCGAAGCAGTTTTTGGCGCAGAAGCAGAAGAAGGCGTCAGAAGCAGATTTGTTGAGACAGGATTATCAGATTGCGGCGGATAATGCGCAGAAGATGCAGCAAATGTATAAAAAATTGAATGAGGATATCGCAACGCTTCAGCAGAGAAAGCGTGAGCTGGATACCAAAATGTCAATTGCTAAGAGCAGGGAAAAGGCAAATAAGATTGGAGGAAGTGTCCGCAATGCACAGGGAACACTTTCTGATTTTGGAAAAATGGAAGAAAAGATCAATCGCAGATTGGATGAAGCAGATGCAATGGCGAGACTGGATGAGAGCATGCAGGAGAACAGCTTAGACGATCTAATGAGTAAATATGACTCCCAGCCGAGCAGTGGAGTCGAGGATGAGCTGGCAGCCCTCAAGGCAAGAATGGGAGCGTCAGAGGATACTTCTGCTGCGGCAGGCCCTGCAGGATCTGATGGATTGGATGATGAGCTGGCAGCGCTGAAAGCTAAGCTGGGCGAAAATTATACTGGTTAACGAAAACCGTTGCCGTCTTTCACTAACGGTATAAAATGATGCGCACGGATTTGGTCAGGAAAATATCGCTTTCAGCGACCAAAATCCGGCGTGACTCATGAACAAAACGGCAAGCCATTTCGTTCATGAGTATAATTTCTAGCGATAAAAACCTCATTAAGAATAGGAAAGGAGAAGGCCATGATCATGGCTGGGTAATGCGATGGGATTATTTAGTGGACAATTAGCAAATGTAGTGGAGTGGGAAGAATATAAAGAGGATATTCTGTTCTGGAAATGGACCAATAAGGAGATCAAAAAAGGGTCAAAGCTAATCATTCGTCCGGGGCAGGACGCTATTTTCCTGTTTAATGGAAAGACCGAGGGAATATTTAAGGATGAGGGAAGCTTTGATATCGAATCTCAGATCATCCCGTTTCTTTCTACTTTAAAAGGGTTCAAATTTGGCTTCAACAGCGGAATGAGAGCAGAGGTTCTTTTTATTAATACAAAGGAGCTGACCGTAAAATGGGGAACGAAGAATCCGATCAATATTCAGGCACCGGGGCTTCCGGGAGGTATGCCGATTCGTTCCTTTGGAACATTTAACTGCAAGATCGCAGACTACGAGATCCTGATTGAAAAGATTGCAGGAATCAAACAGCAGTATTCCATTGAAGATGTAAAAGAGCGTGTTATTTCTGTCCTGGATCAGCTGCTGATGAAATGGATCGTGCGCGAAGGAAAGGATATGTTCAATCTGCAGGCAAATGCCTTTGACATTTCCAAGGGAATTCAGCAGGATCTTGATATGGAGATGCAGAAAATCGGAATTGGAATCACAGGTTTTGCCATCTCCAGCTTTTCCTATCCGAAAGAGGTTCAGGAGATGGCACAAAAGGCGGCAGCTCAGAGTATGATCGGCGATATGAATAAGTATCAGCAGATGGCTATGGTCGATGCCATGGCAAATAATAAAGGCGGCGGTGGAAGCCAGGCAGCAGATATGGCATCGAGCATGATGGGCATGAGCATGGGAATGGCTATGGGGCAGCAGATGATGAACAATATGTTTGGAAACAATGCCCAGCAGATGAATGGTGGTTATGGCGGAGGCATGCCAAATCAGCAGGCCGGAGCGATGGGCGCACCGCAGGGCAATATCGGAGGAGTGGCACCAAAGTTCTGTCCGAACTGTGGCCAGCCAAACAGTGGCGCGAAATTCTGTCCGAACTGTGGACATCAGCTTTCCTAAAGCATCATACTGGAGGAAACAATGAGTATTTATGATTCACTGAATGACAAGCAGATGGAGGCGGTCCGGCATACGGAAGGGCCGCTTCTGATTCTGGCGGGGGCAGGCTCCGGAAAGACCAGGGTACTTACTCACAGAGTGGCTTATTTAATTGAAGAAAAAAATGTAAATCCGTTTTATATTATGGCAATTACTTTTACGAATAAGGCAGCAGGAGAGATGCGGGAGCGAATCAATGAGCTTGTAGGATATGGAGCAGAGAGTATCTGGGTAGCCACATTTCACTCCAGTTGTGTGCGTATCCTGCGCAGATATGCAGAATGCCTTGGGTATGACAGGAATTTTACCATATATGACGCAGAGGATCAAAAGACCGTTATAAAGGAAGTCTGCAGACGTTGTAATATTGATACGAAGCAGGTCAAAGAAAACAGTATCATGTACCGGATCTCCCACGCAAAGGACCGGATGGAAACACCGGAAATCGTGGAAAAGGAAGTAGAAGATTTTGAAGAAAAACAGTTCGCGAAAATTTATCGGGAATATCAAAAAGAGTTGTTCTCCAATAATGCGATGGATTTTGACGATCTGATTTTGAATACCATTGTGTTATTTGAAAAAAATCCGGAGATTTTGGAAGGATATCAGGATAGATTCCGTTATATTATGGTAGATGAATATCAGGATACGAATCTGGCACAATTCCGTTTGATCTATCTTTTGGCAAAAAAGCATCAAAATTTGTGTGTGGTAGGAGATGACGATCAGTCTATTTACAGATTCCGTGGGGCAAATATTGAAAATATTCTTAGCTTTGAACGTGTGTTCCTAAATACCAAGGTGGTAAAGCTGGAGCAGAACTATCGTTCTACGCAGAATATTTTAGATTGTGCCAATGAGGTAATTAAGAAAAATACAGGGCGGAAGGAGAAACGGCTCTGGACAGAAAATGGACGGGGGGAAAAACTGCATTTTCATCAGTTCGAAACATCATATGAAGAGGCAGAGTTTGTTTGTGATGATATCGCAAGACGGGTCAGAAATGGAGATTATCAGTATTCTGACTGTGCGATACTATACCGTACCAATGCGCAGTCCCGTATTTTCGAAGAAAAATTTATTTATGCCAATGTTCCCTATCGTATTATTGGAGGAATTAACTTTTATTCCCGAAAGGAAATCAAGGATATCATTGCCTATCTCAAGACCATTGATAATGGAAAAGATGACTTGGCAGTCAAGCGAATCATAAATGTTCCTAAGCGCGGCATTGGAGCAGCAACGATTAATCGAATTGATGATTATGCCCAGCAAAATCAGATCAGTTTTTATGAAGCGCTTTTAGAGCATGAGGACATTCCGGGGATTTCCAGAAGCAGTAAAAAGATTCATTTTTTCACTAATGTGATTCAGGTCTTGCGTGCCAAGAGCGAAACTCTTTCTTTGGCAGAACTGGCAGAAGAGCTTTTGGAGATGACCGGTTATCAGGCGGAGTTGATTGAGGAGGATACGGAGGAGTCCCGTGCCAGACTGGACAATATCAATGAATTGATTTCAAAGATTGTTGCTTATGAGGAAAAAATCAAGAGCAGCAATCAAAGTCCTACATTGAATGGTTTTCTGGAAGAGGTCGCCCTGATCGCAGATCTGGATGATCTGAATCAGAATCAGGATTATGTAGTATTGATGACGCTTCACAGCGCAAAGGGGCTGGAGTTTCCTAATGTGTATCTGGTGGGGCTGGAGGATGGACTGTTTCCTGGATATCTTTCCATCTATTCCGAAAGTCTTGAGGAGATGGAGGAAGAACGCAGGCTTTGCTATGTAGGTATCACGCGTGCGCAGAAAACCCTCAATATGACAGCAGCATTCCGTAGGATGGTGCGGGGAGAATGGCAGAATCATGATGTCTCCCGTTTCATCAAAAACCTTCCGCGGGAGCTGTTTGAAGATGCTCCATCGGAGAAAACCGCTCATACCACAGTCAAGCGCCCAAATGCTTATCAGCAGGCCAAACAGGATTTTCAGCGAAAAGCATTCAGCAGTGTATCCAATAAAATAGAAAAAAGCGGTGCCCTAAATTATAAAGAGGGCGATACCGTAGAGCACATAAAATTTGGCCGGGGAGTTGTAACAAACATACAGGATGGAGGCCGGGATTTTGAGGTCACTGTAGAATTTGAGACAGCCGGTGTCAAAAGATTATTTGCCTCCTTTGCCAAACTCAAAAAGATAGAATAAAATATTTATTAAAAATGTATAAAAAACATGGTAAAAAATAAGAAGCTGTGGTATAATATTTTTATCTTATTGAAAAGAAAGGAAGTGTAAACAGTAATGGATAAGAAAATTGCAGAAATTATCAACATTGCTAAACTAAATGATCTCATCAATAAGCATGAGGAGGAACAAAAGAGCAAAAATAAAGTCTTAGTTGTTCTGGCCGTTATTGGCATCGTAGCAGCAGTAGCAGCGATTGCTTATGCAGTATATCGTTTCTTCACTCCGGATTATTTAGAGGATTTTGAAGACGATTTTGATGAAGATTTTGAGGACGATATCTTTGAAGAAGATGACGATGATGATTTGGATTTAGCAGATTCTGAAGATGCAGAAAAAGAAGAAGCTGCAGACGAGTCAGATGAAAAAGAGTCAAAAGAGGACTGATGAATCAGATCATTATTTGAAAAAGAAAAAGAAAAATAACCTCTGTGAATGCAGAGGTTTTTCTTTTTCTCATAGAAAGGAAAGAGAACAGAATGAAAAAAGGGCAGATTTTCGAAGGAGTCATTGAAAAAATAGATTTTCCAAATTTGGGAAGGATCCCCTTGGAGGATAAAACTGTTACAGTGAAAAATGGAGTGGAAGGCCAGAAGGTGCGAGTTTTGCTGACCAAGGCCAGCAAAGGCAGGATGAAAGGGAGAATATTAGAAGTTTTGGAACGGGCACCGATGGAGATTGAGAGCAGCTGTCCTCATTTTGGAAGCTGCGGTGGGTGTACCTATCAGACACTTTCCTACGAAGAGCAATTGCACTTAAAGTCCCGGCAGGTCAGAGAATTGATGAAATGTGATGACCGTTATGAGGGAATCAAGCCGAGCCCAATGCAATTTTCGTATCGGAACAAGATGGAATTTTCTTTTGGAGATGAATATAAAGGTGGACCGCTCTCTCTTGGAATGCATAAGAGAGGGAGTTTTCATGATATCGTGACCGTATCCGAATGTCAGATCATAGATGAAGATTTCCGCCGGATTCTTAAGGAAACGAGAGACTGCTTTGCGGATATTCCATTTTATCACAAATACACAGGAGAAGGAGTCCTTCGGCACCTTTTGGTACGAAAGGCAGCGCGCACACAGGAAATTCTGGTAGACATCGTAACGACTTCACAGGAAATGCCGGAGGGTACGATGGAAAGATTCACAGAAACGATGAAAGGGCTTTCTCTAAAAGGAAATATTGCAGGAATCCTTCATACAACAAATGACAGCCCGGCAGATGCAGTGATCAATCAAAAGACAGAGATTTTATATGGGAAAGACTATTTTTATGAAGAGATTTTAGGACTAAGATTTAAGATTTCTCCTTTTTCCTTTTTTCAGACGAATTCCCTCGGGGCAGAGGTCCTTTATGAAACGGTAAGGGAATATATTGGAGAGCTTTCGGGAAATTCTCCGGTTGTTTTTGACCTTTACAGCGGGACCGGCACGATTGCCCAGATGATTGCTCCGGTTGCAGGAAAGGTGATGGGGGTGGAAATTGTAGAAGAAGCGGTGGAAGCTGCGCGGGAAAATGCTGCAATTAATGGACTGGAAAATTGTGAGTTTATTGCTGGAGATGTGCTGAAAGTCTTGGATGAGATTACGGAGAAACCGGATTTCGTTATTTTAGATCCGCCGCGGGACGGAGTGAATCCAAAGGCATTGGCCAAGCTGGTGGAAAAGGCCGGGACGGAGAGGATGGTCTATATTTCTTGTAAGCCTACGAGTCTGGTACGGGATTTGGAGGTTTTGCGGGGGTATGGGTATGAGGTGGAGAGATGGGGGTGTGTGGATATGTTTCCGGGGACGGTACACGTGGAGACGGTAGTCTTGATGTCAAAAGTACAGAAATAAAAATAGAAAAATACCTTAAAACAAGCTACTTTGGGGGTTCTGGG
>CADBUD010000082.1 GCA_902797785.1 uncultured Lachnospiraceae bacterium | reverse complement strand
GGAAGCCATCTGCCGGACACAGAAAAGTTTGTCCTTGACAAGGCAGGGAAAGACATCCGTGAAATCGCCTATGCCCTGGATGCCACGGAAACAGATGACCGTGGAAATCTGCTTGCTGTCGGGACGCTCACAGGGACTTATCGTAACAACGAATAAATCCGTTTCCTATATGTGTGTATTTTGTTGCTATGAACAGCGAAACTGTGAATCGTAACATCCTGGCTGTTTCTCACGTCTGCTGCTTTGAACTGTCCTGTTCTAATTCGTGCATAAAGCCCGCCGTGATGATTCCGGCAGGCATGGCAATCACGGCGATGCCAAAAATGGATGAGATCATCGTTATGATTCGTCCAATCAATGTCACCGGATAAATATCCCCATATCCCACTGTCGTCAGGGATACGGTCGCCCAATAGATGGCATCGAAAAACCCCGGAAAGGTATCCGGTTCTGCACTGTAGATGATCAATGCGCAGACTAGAATATATTCTGCTGCAATCAGGCAGACTGCGCCGAGCGATTTTTTCTGTTTCTCAAAGACACGCATGATCATGACTGTATTTTTGGAATATCGGAGCAGTTTAAAGAAACGAAACGCCCGCAGAATCCGCACCAGCTTGACCAGGCGGAGAGCCGGACTCAGGTTAAAAATCCCTGGAAGGACTGCCGCAAGATCTACCAGCGCCATTCTTGAAAATGGATATCGGGCGAAGGGACGGATTCCTTTTTCTTTAAATTTATAATCTGCTGTAAGAAATCGCAGAATATAATCCAACAGAAAAAACACCGTTGCCGCCCGGTCAATCACAAGGCACCAGAATTCTTCCTTTTTTAATATGATGGGAAAAATACTGGCAAGGATCACCATCGTCAGCAAAATATTATAGACCGAAACATGTCCGCTATAGTGATATGGCTCCAGCTGATCAAATAAACGGCGTCGCCATTCTTTCTCTTTGGAATCCGAAGTTTTCTTTTCCTTTGAACTTTGCATCATTTCCAACTCCTCTCATCCCATAGACTGATAACAGTATAGCATAGCTTTTCTTTTTTTCCTAGTAAAAAATCAACCTCCTTTGTATCAACGATTCACCCATCAAAAATGATTCCGCCAGATAGTTCCCATAAAATTTTACTGTTCACAAAATATCCATAGATTATTTCTCCCATTTAATGTTATAATGGAAGGCAGAAAAATTTCAGGAGGTAATTTTACATGTCTCAGAGAACTGATATTCACAAAATACTTATCATTGGCTCCGGCCCGATCATCATCGGACAGGCTTGTGAGTTTGACTACTCCGGTACTCAGGCCTGCAAAGCACTCCGAAGCCTCGGCTACGAAATCGTCTTAGTCAATTCTAACCCTGCGACCATCATGACAGATCCGGAGATGGCAGATGTGACCTACATCGAGCCGCTCAATACCACCCGCTTAGAACAGATCATTGCCAAAGAACGTCCGGACGCCCTTCTTCCGAATCTCGGAGGACAGTCAGGCTTAAATCTCTGCGCTGAACTCTACAAAGAGGGCATCCTGGACAAATACAAGGTTCAGGTCATTGGTGTGCAGGTCGATGCCATCGAACGCGGTGAGGATCGGATCGAGTTCAAAAAGACGATGGAGAGTCTGGGTATTGAAATGGCTCGCAGTCAGGTCGCTTACAGTGTCGAGGAAGCATTATCCATTGCCGATACTCTGGGTTACCCTGTGGTTCTTCGTCCTGCCTATACGATGGGCGGCGCCGGCGGCGGATTGGTCTATAATAAAGAAGAATTAAAGACCGTCTGTGCCAGAGGTCTGCAGGCAAGTCTGGTCGGTCAGGTTCTGGTAGAAGAGTCTGTCATTGGCTGGGAAGAGCTTGAGCTAGAGGTCGTTCGTGACAAAGACGGAAATATGATCACCGTCTGCTTCATTGAAAACGTTGATCCGATGGGTGTTCATACCGGCGATTCCTTCTGTACTGCCCCGATGCTTACCATTTCAGAAGAGACTCAGAAGCGTCTCCAGGAGCAGGCCTACAAAATCGTTGAATCCATTCAGGTCATCGGAGGTACCAATGTCCAATTCGCCCATGACCCAAAAACGGACCGGATCGTTGTGATAGAAATCAATCCACGTACCTCCCGTTCCTCCGCTCTGGCATCCAAAGCGACCGGATTCCCGATTGCCCTGGTTTCTGCCAAGCTTGCGACCGGTCTGACCTTATCCGAGATTCCGTGCGGAAAATATGGCACTCTGGATAAATACCAGCCGGACGGCGATTATGTCGTTGTCAAATTCGCCCGCTGGGCATTCGAAAAGTTCAAAGGAGTCGAAGATCATCTGGGTACCCAGATGCGTGCCGTCGGTGAAGTCATGAGCATCGGAAAGACCTACAAGGAAGCGTTCCAGAAAGCGATCCGCTCCCTGGAAAAAGGAAGATATGGTCTTGGACATGCCTCAGACTTTGATACTCTTTCCTTGGAGGAGCTTTTGCATCGTCTGATCACGCCTTCGAGTGAGCGTCATTTCCTGATGTATGAAGCTTTGCGAAAAGGAGCTTCCGTAGAGCAGCTTCACGAAATCACCCATGTCAAGGCTTACTTTATCGAACAGATGAAGGAGCTTGTGGAGGAGGAAGAACAGCTTCTTTCCCATAAAGGAAGCGTTCCACCGGCAGATCTTCTGGTACAGGCGAAAAAAGACGGGTTCTCTGATAAATATTTAAGCCAGATTCTTTCCGTTTCAGAAGATGACATCCGCAATGCCAGGGAGCAGGCCGGCGCTGTGGAGACCTGGGATCAGATTCATGTCAGTGGAACAGAGGATAGTTCCTATTTCTACTCCACGTACAATGCCCCGGATAACAATCCGATCAAAGAGGGCAAGAAAAAGATCATGATTCTTGGCGGAGGTCCGAACCGGATCGGTCAGGGAATCGAGTTCGATTACTGCTGTGTCCATGCTGCGCAGTCCTTAAAGAAGCTTGGCTTTGAGACCATCATTGTCAATTGCAACCCTGAAACAGTTTCTACCGATTATGACACCTCAGACAAGCTGTATTTTGAGCCTCTGACGTTAGAGGATGTCTTAAGCATTTACAAAAAAGAGCAGCCGATCGGCGTCATTGCCCAGTTCGGTGGTCAGACCCCGTTAAATCTTTCTGCTGACCTGGAGAAAAATGGCGTCAGAATCTTAGGCACCTCTCCTTCTGTCATCGATCTTGCCGAGGATCGCGATCTTTTCCGGAATATGATGGATAAACTGGAAATTCCAATGCCGGAATCCGGTATGGCAACGACAGTAGAGGAAGCCATTGCTGTCGCTTCCAACATCGGCTATCCTGTCATGGTACGTCCTTCTTACGTTCTGGGCGGACGCGGAATGGAGGTCGTTTATGATGATGACAGCCTGACCGATTACATGAAGGCAGCCGTTGGCGTGACTCCGGACCGCCCGATTCTGATCGACCGTTTCCTGCAGCATGCCTTAGAATGTGAAGCCGATGCCATCAGTAACGGAGAGCATGCCTATGTGCCTGCCGTTATGGAGCATATTGAGCTGGCCGGTATCCATTCCGGAGATTCTGCCTGCATCATTCCGTCCAAGCATATTTCTGAGGAGCACCTGAACACGATCAAGGAATACACCCGCAAGATTGCTGAGGAAATGCATGTCGTTGGTCTGATGAATATGCAGTATGCCATCGAGAATGATAAAGTCTATGTCCTGGAAGCAAATCCACGTGCTTCCCGTACCGTTCCTTTGGTTTCCAAGGTCTGCGACATCCGCATGGTTCCTTTGGCGATTGAAATCATCACAGCAGAGCTTACGAACCGTCCATCTCCGGTTCCGGATTTAAAGGAGCGCACGATTCCTTACTTTGCCGTAAAAGAGGCTGTCTTCCCTTTCAATATGTTCCAGGAAGTCGATCCGATCCTTGGACCGGAAATGCGTTCTACCGGAGAAGTCTTAGGCATCTCCCAGTCGGTCGGCGGCGCATTCTACAAAGCAGAGGAAGCGACCAAATCCATTCTTCCACTGGAAGGTACGGTTCTGATTTCTGTCAACCGCAAGGACAAACCAGAGGTTGTCGAAGTAGCCAAAAGCTTCCACGAGCAGGGCTTCCATATTTTAGCTACCGGAGCCACCTATGATTTGATCGTCAAAAATGATATTCCGGCAGAAAAGGTGAAAAAGCTCTGCGAAGGACGTCCAAACATCCTCGATTTGATCACCAATGAACAGATTCAGCTGATCGTTAATACCCCAGTCGGAAAGGACAGTGCGAATGACGACAGTTATCTAAGAAAAGCTGCTATCAAGGCTGGCATTCCTTATATTACGACACTGGCTGCCGCTAAAGCGACTGCCGAAGGAATCAGCCATGTCCGCCGTCATCCAAAGAGCAATATCCGTTCTCTTCAGGAATGGCATGAGCAGATCATCGCAAAATAAAAAGATTCATTATAAAACATTATGAAAAGGGCAGATGATATCGAAATAAAACGATATCATCTGCCCTTTCTACAGGGAACAAAACGGAGTTTCTCCGTCATGAAAATTGCATGAAATTACTCTTTTTTGCCAGCTCTGCCACATCTGCTTCTGTCAGCGCCGGAACTCCTTTCATCGAATATTCCAATCCGCAGGAAGCATATTTTGGGCTTCCATACTGGTGAAAGGGGAGCAGCACGCGGTTTCTGATTCCCTTTCGGTTTAGGAATCCCGCGATCTTTTGCAGTATCTTTGGCTGGTCATTGACGCCGGGAATGACCGGCACTCTGACGGTGATGTCCGCATTTGTATGTGCCAGCCATTCCAGATTTTTAAGAATCTTCTCATTTCCAACGCCGGTCCATTGCTTATGTTTTTCACTGTCCGGATGCTTGAAATCAAACAAATAATAATCCACCACGCCCTGAAGCTGTGTCAAGGTCTCCCTTTCGATGCATCCGGTCGTTTCCACTGCTGTTGAGATGCCCTGTTCGTGGCATGCCTCAAACAGCTCCTTTACAAAGTCAGGGGACAGCAGCGGTTCTCCTCCGGTCAGGGTGACTCCGCCACCACTTTTTTGGTAAAATTCCCGATCCTTTATGATTTCTGCCATGACCTCTTCTGTCGTCATTTCTGTTCCCTTAACGCTAAGAGCGCCTGTCGGACAGGCATCCTGAAGCCTCAGTGCTGCAGATCCCCTGCATTTTTCCCAGATAAATTGCGGAAGCTTTTTTCCACCTGATGCCCTATTTACCGACGATGCTCCGCTTGCTGGCGACATCCCATTTATCGGCGATGCCACGCTTGCTGACGATGCTTCATTTTCTGACGATGCCCCGCCTGCTGACAATGCCTCGTTTACTTCCACTGCCACTGCCTCGCCATCCTCTGCTGCCTGTACACAGCTCAGACATCCGATGCATTTTGACGCACTATAAAACAAATGCGGACGAACCTCCCAGGATTCCGGATTGGCGCACCATTTACATCGAAGGGGGCAGCCGGATAAAAATACATTTGTCCGGATTCCCGGACCGTCATGGACGGAAAATCTTTGAATATCAAATACTGTCGCTTTTTTCATTTTCTTCTGCCTTTTTCTTGATATGTGTTCCTATGATTTCTGATACATCACTGATTGCGATAAACGCCGATGTGTCAGCTTCTTTAATGATCTTTTTTAATTCATAAATTTCCAAACGGTTCAATACACAATAAAGAACGACCTTTTCCCCACTGATCAGACCTTTTCCCTCTAAGATGGTCACTGTCCGTCCCAGCTGCCGATAGATCTTATCTGCGATTTCCTCTCCTTCGTTCGTAATGATCATCGCTGCTTTTGCCTGTTCAAACAGGCCATTTTCTACCAGATCGATTACCTTCGAAGTAATGATATACGTCAACAGGCTGTACATCGCCCGGTCAAAACCGAACAAGAAGCCTGCGGCTGCATAGATGAGTACATTGAATCCCAGAACGGTCTGACCGACCGGCAGATTGAATTTCCGGTTCAGTAAAATCGCCACGGTCTCTGTTCCATCCAGGCATCCTCCATGACGAATCACCAGACCGACTCCTGAGCCTAAGATCACTCCGCCAAAAGACACCGCCAGCAGGTATTCCTCTGTCGCATTCACCCACGGCGCAAAGACCTCCAAAAAAACAGAGAACAAAATCATCGCATAGGCGGATTTCAAAATAAATTTCATTCCAAGCTTTCTAGAACCGATCAAAAGAAAGGGTAAATTGAACACAATGGTCAGGATACTTAAAGAAATGTGGGTCAGATTGTTGATCATAATGCCAATTCCAATGACACCGCCGTCTAAAATCGTACATGGAACGAGGAATTCTTCAATGGCAAAGGCAGCAATGGCTGTTCCTATGGCAATCATCAGATAATCTAAGATTTGTTTTATGACTTGATTTTCTTTTTCCAGAAAAATCACACTCCTTTTTTGTGGACTCAAAAAACCGGCAATGGTTTTCGTTAACGGGTATCAAGATAAAGATTGTCAGGCCATCCCGTCTTTGCTATAATGTTCTTATAGAAAGCAGTAGGAAAAGAATAAAAAGGAGGGCTTCTTATGAAAACCAAGAAAAAAATAGCGGTAATCGGAAGCATCAACATGGATATGACTGCCCGTGCGGAAAAAATCCCAGAAAAAGGCGAGACGATCCTGGCTGACAGCGTGACCTATGTTCCCGGCGGCAAGGGTGCCAATCAGGCGGTCGCTGCAGCTAGGCTGGGCGGAGATGTCACGATGTATGGCTGCGTCGGAGATGATGCCTTCGGCAGGCAGCTGATCGATAATTTTAAGGCCAATGGGGTCAGGGCAGAGCATATCGACCTTCTGCCGGGAGTCTCCAGCGGACTTGCCATGATTGTCGTTGCGGAAAATGATAATGTGATCACCGTGATTCCGGGTGCCAATCAGTTCGTCACACCGGATTACATTGACCGGCATATGGCAGAGATCGAACAGGCAGATCTTTTCCTTTTTCAAAATGAGATTCCTATGGAGACCATCACCTATGCCGCATCCTATCTCTCTTCCAAAGGAAAAACCATCATCTATAATCCGGCTCCGGCAAAGAAGGCGCCGAAGGAGCTCGTAACGTATTCTTCCTATCTCACTCCGAACGAGCATGAGGCAAGGATTGTTCTGGATGATTTAAAATCCCCGTTAGAATCGCTTTTGTTCCAATATGAACCTAAACTGATCGTCACCCTCGGGTCGAAGGGCATCGCTTCCGCCTCCGGTTCGTCTGTCCTTTCCCTTCCTGCCAAAAAGGTTTCCATCGTGGATACGACCGGAGCCGGAGATACCATGAACGGTGCTTTTGCCTATGCTTTAAGTGTCGGTATGTCCTTTGAGGAATCTCTGGATTTTGCAAATACCGCTGCGGGTCTTTCCATCCAAAAAGCCGGTGCGCAGGCCGGTATGCCTACCCTCGAAGAGGTCAAGAGACTTCTTTTAGTTCCAAATAAACCTGCTCCTTTTCATCAATCGTCATGATGATATAGGTCGGTCTTCTTCCTTCCTGCCTCGGATAGGAGATGCTGCCCGGATTGATGAGGGTTACACTTCCTCTTTTTTCTATGATCGGGCGGTGAAGGTGTCCGAACATCATATAATCTATTCCTCGTACCTGGGCCTCCCGCGTGATTTCCGAGAGGCCTACAGATACCCTGTAATTGTGTCCATGCGACATAACAATGCGGTACTTTCCCAGCATAAATTCCAGTTCCCTTGGCAGATTGGAAAAATAATCATTGTTTCCCCTTACCATTTCTACCGGACAATTTGCCATTTGCCGAATTTCATTTTCTCCATTTTCCACATCTCCCAGATGAAACATTTTGTCAAAAGGACCGTTTTCTGCAATCACCTTTTCTAAGATGTCATGTCTTCCATGTGTATCACTTACGATTAGAATCCGCATGTTTCCCTCCTTAGGCATCATTACTCCTGAATATGTATTTGACGGTTCCATGATTTCCTTCCAGTATTGTCTGATCAAAGCCACGACTTTTTTCATCTTAAAATGTTCTCTTTCTCCAGCAGCGCCTTCATCTCCCGGAGTGCCTTTCCTCTATGGCTGATTTCATTTTTCTTTTCCGGCGGAATCTCCGCTGAAGTACAGCCATATTCCGGAAGATAAAAGATTGGGTCGTAGCCGAAGCCATTTTCTCCTTTGATCTCATATCCGATTTGTCCTTCTACAATCCCGCGTACGGTAAAGACTTCCTCCCGTCCCGGGACTACCGCTGCGATTGCACTGACGAAACGGGCCGTCCGCTTGGCATCTTCCACTCCTTCCAGGCGATGAATGATCTCACGATTCTTAATCTCGTAGGATGTGTCTTCTCCCATATACCGGGAGGAATAAATTCCCGGCTCTTTGTTCAAATAATCCACTTCCAGACCGGAATCATCTGCCAGGACAATCGCATCGATCTGCTTGGCAACGGCCTTTGCTTTTATGATAGCATTTTCTTCAAAGGTGGTCCCATCCTCCACAATGTCCACCTTGATGCCGGCTTCTTTCATGGATAAAAGCTCCGCATCTACATCTTTAAGGATCATGCGGACCTCCCGCATTTTTCCTTCATTTCCGGTAGCAAAAACAATTTTTTGTTTCATCTTCTACTCCAAACCTTTCTCATATATTTCCAGAATCGCATGGATAATCCCCACTGCTGATTTCTTTTTATACTCCTTTGTCTTGATCCGCTGAAGCTCGGCTTCATTTGATAAAAATCCAAGCTGGATTTCAAATGCAGGAATCTCTATTTCAGATAATAGATCGGATTGAATCTCCATAATGACCATATCATTTTTTTCGTCTAATGCCTGAGAGACTTGTTCTAAGCAAACTGCCGCTGCCTTTTTACTGCCGTCCACTCCATTATTGACACAAAACGCCTGAATGCCGGAAGCCTCAGGATTGTCATTTGTATTGATGTGTACACTTATGTACAGGTCCGCATTTTCTGCATAGCATAAGCGTTCTTTTGTGGTAACGTTCCGATCGGTCTCCCTGGTAAAGAACAGACCGATTCCTTTTGCCCGCAGCTCATCTGCATAAGCTTCAATCTGCTGGCTGATGGCAAGTGTAAGCTCTTTTTCGGTCGTTTCCTCATGGGTGCTTCCTAAATCTGAACCTCCATGAGCCGGATCGATGATGACCACGTAATCATAGATCTCTGACACATTCTTTAGAGAAAGAGAAAGCTGATGATCTGCAAAGCTTGCTTCATATTCATACAATCCATCCAGATTGATATTGACAGAAGCCATCGTTGCCAGAACAACGGACTGATAATCCCTGACATTTTTTCCGTTTCCATGAACCGGATGGGTATAAAAAAAGTCCTTTTCCTGAACCGGAAATTCTATATTAATCTGTAAGGGGGAAAAGTTTTGATTGATTTTCACCTGATCCTCTGAAATATCCTCTGGAAAATCGATGATAATATTTTGTTCATCTGACAGGCTATCCTGCATTGCGTCATCTGAACTTCCATCCGCTGAGCCATTTCCTGATGCCCCGCCTGATGTATTATCTCCTGCCGCTCCGTCCGATGCGCCACCTCCTGTTGCTCCATCCGCTGAGCCATCTCCTGCTGCTCCAGCTGGCGAATCATTTCCTGCTGCTCCAGCTGACCGGTCATCCTTTGACCCATTGTTCTGTAAGGAACTTCGTTTTTTATCCCATCGGAAGCTGGAATCGTGTTCCTGGCGCTCTGCCGATTCGAATACACTGGAAGCACCAGAAGCACCCGAAACATCATCTCGGTAATACCCTACGGTCAAAGCAAAAAGTAAGATCACAATAATTGTGGTGACCTGAAATAATTTATGCTTCATTTTTCACTTCTCCTAATGATCTTGCCGGCGGCTTCGGTCCGGGAAACTGATAAAACTCCGCCTTAATCATCCCGTTATATATTTTTCGTTTTTTGGCTGCTTTTTTTCCAAAGTACCGCTCCGCATTTTCCTCTGAAGAAATAAAGTATGCCGACCATGAATCCAGCTTTTGGAACTGCTCCCCGAAGCTTTTGTAGATCAAAGGAATCGTCTCTTTATCCTGAAGCCGTTCACCATATGGCGGATTGGTAATGATAAATCCGTATTTTTTAGGATGACTCAGTTCCTTTACCGGACGCTGCTGAAAGTGTATGTACTCTAGCACCCCGGCACGCTTTGCATTTTCCCGTGCCTTTTTCAGCACCCCGGCATCCATGTCATAGCCCTGAATATCTGCCCTGCATTCTCTGATTACCAGATCATTTGCTTCTTCTATGGCTTCGTACCACATTTTTTTAGGAATGATATTCTGCCATTGCTCTGCCTGGAACTCCCGTGAGATTCCCGGCGCCATATGGACCGCCATCATGGCGGCCTCAATCGGAAAGGTGCCACTTCCACAGAAGGGATCCACTAAAATCCTGTCCTCTCTCCAAGGAGTCAGGAGGATCAATGCCGCTGCCAGAGTCTCGCTGATCGGTGCCTTTCCTGCCGCCGGGCGATACCCGCGTTTATGAAGGGAGCTTCCCGAAGAATCTATCCCCACGACCACCTGATCTTTCATCAGGAAGACGCGGATTGGGTAGGCTGCTCCGTTTTCCTCGAACCATTTTTTATGATAAACCGATGAGAGGCGCTCTACAATAGCTTTTTTGATGATGGACTGGAGATCAGGAACACTATGCAGCTTGCTTTTGATCGTGGATGCCTTTTTCACCCAGAATTTTGCGTCCTCTGGAAGAAATGCCTCCCACTCCAGGGCTTTGATTCCTTCGAACAGCTCATCATAGGTCTCCGCATGAAACTCTCCCATTTTGATCAGGATCCGTTCTGTCGTGCGCAGGAAAATATTGGCGCGGCAGACCGCCTCAGCATCCCCCAAAAAGGTCACACGCCCATCCTCGACCTTGGTAATCTCATAGCCCAGATCGTATATTTCTTTTTTTAGTACCGCTTCCAAGCCAAAATGACAGGGCGCGATGATTTCAAATTGTTTCATTGCTTAATAAAACCTCCTGATGTTCATTCATGGTTATTATTCTAACAGGTTTCTCCGGTAAATACTATTCCATTTTCGAATTTTTTTAGCAAGTTCCGGACTCAACATCTCTTTTCCCATCCGCCACCGCCAGTTTTGTCCCAGCGTCGATGGGGTATTGATTCTCGACTCAGCTCCCAGTCCCAGATAGTCCTGCATCGGAATGATCACCAGATTAGCGGTACTTGAAAGCGCCAGCCGGATGAAGTTCCAGTGAATATTCCGAAAATTTCCATCCTCTCTTACGTTCATATATTTTAGTGCAAAAGAAAGATCTTCTTTTTGAATCGAGGATACGAAGGACTGAATCGGCTCATTATCATGTGTTCCCGTATAGACCACACAGTTTTTCTCATAATTATGAGGAAGGTAGTCGCTGTCCTCTCTGCTGTCAAAGGCAAATTCTAAGATCTTCATCCCCGGGAAACCTGTCTTTTCCACCAGTTCGAACACAGAATCTGTCAAAAATCCCAGATCCTCTGCGATAATGTCCACCTTTCCCAATTTTTTCTTTATGGTCTTGAACAGGGAGTATCCCGGTCCTTTTTCCCAGGTTCCAAATTCTGCAGTCTTATCTCCATAGGGAATGCTGTAATATTCGTCAAAGCCCCGGAAATGGTCGATTCGCACAACATCATAGAGCTGAAAGCATTGACGAATCCTTGCAAGCCACCATTGATATCCGGTCTCTTTGTGCTTCTCCCAGCGGTAGAGCGGATTTCCCCATAGCTGTCCTTTTTCAGAAAAGGCATCTGGCGGGCAGCCTGCCACTCTGGTCGGGTATCCGTTTTTATCCAGCTGGAACAACTCCTGATGAGCCCAGCTGTCCACGCTGTCAAATGCGACATAGATGGGAATGTCTCCGATGATGCGGACTCCTCTTTTGTTGGCATATTTTTTCAGCTTTTTCCATTGACGCCAAAAGATGTATTGCTGAAAACGCACGATATCTATTTCTTTCTTTAACATCTCCTTGTATTTTTTTATGGCGCTTTTTTTCCGGGTCCGGATATCCTCCTCCCACTCCACCCATGGTTTTTCGTTGAAATATGTTTTGATGGCACGATACAGTGCGTAATCCTCCAGCCATTCTTTATTGTTCTTTAGGAATTTATGATACTTCCCTTCTTCTTTATGACTGCTTCTTTCATATGCCCTCTGCAGCAGCATATATCTTCCATAATATAATTTTTCGTAATCTATATCATTCTGCTTTGACCCAAAGTCAACAGCATCACATTCTTCCTCTGTCAAAAGTCCATGATGGATCAGAGTCTCTAAATCAATAAAATATGGGTTCCCGGCAAACGCGGAAAAAGACTGGTACGGGGAATCCCCATAACCGGTCTGCCCCATAGGAAGGACCTGCCAATAATGAAGTTCTGCTTTTTTCAAAAAATCTATAAATCGATAGGCTTCCTTTGAGAAGCAGCCGATTCCATATTTGGATGGTAAAGAAAAAATCGGCAGTAATATTCCTGATTCTCTCATTTTATTCCTCCTCTCGTATAAAAAATAAAATACCCGCTGCCATGCAGCGTTAAGCAGCACAACAACGGATACTTAAGCTTACAGAAGAAGCATCCGCCTCCACTGTAACATATGAGCGAAGCAAGTTCGCACACTATATTTTATACAAGCTCTAATAATACTTCCATCGCTCCATCACCTTTACGCTGACCGATTTTTACGATTCTCGTATAACCGCCATTGCGCTCTGCGTACTTCGGTGCAATTTCATCAAAAATCTTGTTTGGAAGATTTACTTTTTTGGTGTTTCTCTTCTTTCCGGCATTTTCCTTTGGAACCTCGGTAATCGGATAAAGCACCTTTACCATCTGATGTCTTGCATGGAGTCTGGAAGGAAGATCCTTTTTGATTTCCTTTTGAACCTCATCATATACGGTTTTCTTTTTTCCGTCTACGACTTCTTTTACTCTCTTGCCGTCTACATCTTTTCTTGGAACCTTTGCCGTAACGGTAACGGTCTCGAAGTTCTGATATTCTCTTACGCCAAGGGCAATCAGCTTTTCAGCGATTTTGCGGACTTCTTTTGCCTTTGCCTCGGTGGTAACGATCTTTCCATGATATAACAGATTGGTTACCTGATTTCTAAGTAATGCTTTTCTCTGGGAAGAAGTTCTTCCAAGCTTTCTATATTTTCCATATTTTGCCATGATTTTACCTCCTGTTATGGCTCCCCGGATTGTGCCTTTTGGTCTTATCCTCCGGGTAATATTGAGTGCCTTCCCGCGCTCGTCGGACTTATAGGGAAGGTGTCTGAACGAATAAGTTTCTTAGGCTTCCTCGTTTGGATTGAGGGAAAGCCCCAGCTCACGCAATTTCAAAAGGACTTCGTCTAAGGATTTCTTTCCCAGATTCCGTACCTTCATCATATCCTCCGGTGTCTTATTAATCAATTCCTGAACGGTATTGATGCCAGCTCTCTTTAAGCAGTTGTAAGAACGAACAGAAAGCTCGAGCTCATCAATGCTCATCTCAAGAACCTTTTCATGCACATCCGGGTCCTTTTCTACGATCACGACTGCATCCTTTGCCTTTTCTGAAAGATTCATGAACAGATTCAAATGCTCACTTAAGACCTTGGATGCTAATCCAACGGCATCATCCGGCGCGATTGTTCCATTTGTATAAACCTCTAAGGTCAGCTTGTCATAATCTGTAATCTGACCGACACGTGTGTTTTCTACTGTGAGATTAACACGTTTGATCGGGGTATAGATGGAATCGATCGCGATGATTCCAATGGGAAGATCCTCTGATTTATTTTTGTCGGAGCTGACATAGCCGCGTCCGGTTGTGATTGTAAGCTCCATGTAGAGTTTACTGTCTGGTCCGCCGTTCATCGTAGCGATGACCAGGTCCGGATTCATAATCTCCAGATTCGGATCCAGTCTGATGTCTGCAGCGGTAACAACACCTTCTCTATTTTCTACTTCAATGTAAGCAGTCTTAGGATCGGTGGATTCACTGTTATTTTTGATCGCCAGACATTTGATATTCATAATAATCTCTGATACATCTTCCTTGACTCCAGGAAGCGTACTGAATTCATGAAGAACGCCCTCAATTTTGACCTGACTTACAGCGACTCCAGGCAGTGAAGAAAGCATAATCCGCCTCAACGAATTACCCAGCGTGGTTCCATAACCACGTTCCAACGGCTCGGCCACGAATTTTCCATACGTTGCCGTATTTTCAACTGGTTTAACATTTGGTTTTTCAAAATCAAACACTGCACTGTACCTCCAATCACAGGATTATTTAGAATACAACTCGACAATCAACATCTCATCTACCGGAACATCGATCATTTCACGAGATGGAAGCTCTTTGACAGCTCCTTTTAAATTTTCTAAATCAGAATCCAGCCATTCCGGAACCAGTCTTCCGGCTGTAACAGCTGTAATCTCTTTATATTTCTGGGAAGATTTTGCTTTTTCCGTAATCTCGATCGTATCCCCTGCTTTTACCAGATAAGACGGAATCTGAACCTTCTTGCCATTGACAAGAACGTGCTTATGATCCACGATCTGTCTTGCTTCTTTTCTGGTTCTCGCAAATCCCAGACGGAAGATGATATTATCCAGTCTGCTCTCCAGAATGATCATCAGGTTCGTACCTGTCATTCCTTTCATACGGTCTGCCTTTTTATAGTAATTACGGAATGGCTTCTCCAGAACACCATAAATAAATTTTGCTTTCTGCTTTTCTCTAAGCTGAAGCGCATACTCACTCATTTTTTTGTTTGCTCTTTTAGATTTTCTATTTGACTTTTTGTCAATTCCTAATACATAAGGCTCGATTCCAAGCGATCTGCATCTTTTCAGTACAGGTACTCTATTTACTGCCACTTTTATTACCTCCTAAAATAATATTATACTCTCCTGCGTTTTGGTGGGCGACATCCATTGTGAGGAACCGGAGTTACATCCTTGATACTGGTTACATCTAATCCACAGGCAGACAGTGCACGAATCGCAGCCTCTCTTCCTGAGCCCGGTCCTTTTACCATTACTTCTACCGTTTTTAAACCATATACCAGAGCTGCCTTTGCAGCTGTCTCTGCTGCCATCTGCGCAGCATAAGGAGTAGATTTCTTTGAACCTCTAAAGCCAAGACCACCAGCACTTGCCCAGGATAACGCATTTCCCTCTGTATCGGTAATGGTAACAATCGTATTATTAAAGGATGACTGGATATGTGCCTGTCCCCGTTCAACGTTTTTCTTTACACGCTTTTTTGTCACTTTTTTTGTAACTTTTTTAGCCATACTAAACTAACCTACTTTCCTAATCTTTCT
>CADBUD010000081.1 GCA_902797785.1 uncultured Lachnospiraceae bacterium | reverse complement strand
AGTCAATTTGATAAATGAAAGAGATTCGTCGTGCTTGCACGTAAGAAGCTGTTTTATTTATCAAATTTTCCTGCTGTGAAGCAGGAAACGAAGTAATAAAAACTATTTGCATTATTATGATTTAGTTATTATAATGAATTAAATTGGGAGAAAGGAGATTATTTATATGAAGAAAAGATGTTTTTTATTTGGTTTAATGGTATTCTGCGCAGTTTTGAGCTCACCATCACACCACCTTCATGCGCAGCCACAGTATGATTACAATGTAACAGATGAGGAATTCGGTGCGGATGGTTCTGATCATGAGGCGGATACGGACGCACTGCAAAGCGCACTATCCATGGCAAAAGGGTCGAATCAGATGATTACCATCTATGTTCCTTCCGGGACTTATTATGTGGAACGGGCGCTGAAGATTTTTTCTAATACCCATGTGATTCTGGATTCGAACGCTGTTATTACCCGAATCAATGAAGGTCTAAATACGAACCTTATTCACAATTGTGACCAAAATGGCAAGATGGATCAGGTCGGGGGATATAACATGTCCCATGATATCATTTTAGAGGGCGGTACATGAGACGGCGGCGATCTTTCCCGCATTGAGAGTTCTTCTGATGTCGTCCGGTTTGATCATGCTAAAAACATTACGATCAGAAACTGTAAGCTAAAAAATACGTATGACTGTCACATTCTGGAATTTATCGGGGTGCAAAACGGATCGGTTACCGGCTGTACCTTTGAGGGCTTCCGTTACCGAAAAGGTCAGGAAAAAAATTTTGAATTTGCAAGAGAAGCATTTCAAATTGAGGCGGCTTGGACAAGCAATGAGAGCAATCTTTCTGAATCAAAAGGGAAATGGGCTCAGTCAACATATATTGACGGTACGGCCTGCGATTCCGTCACAGTCGCAAACAATACCTTTATCAATATGCCTTGCGGCGTAGGTCAGCATCATTATTCTAAAAGTGGAAAAGCAAGATGTAAAAATATTGTCATCACTAATAATACCATTACCTGCTCTTCCTCCATGAATTATTGTAAAACCGCAATCAGCTGTACCGGAATCGATGGACTTCAGGTCAAGGGAAATCACATCACCGGTCCTTATCGTTTTGCCATTCATGAAATTCAATCTACAGGGGTAACAATCGATCAAAATGTAATTTCGCAAACCGGAATCACATCCATCATGGTCGAAAGTGGTATCTTATCCTCAATTTCCGGCAATACACTGGATCATGCTGGAAAACACGCAATGTCGATTGCCGGAGGAAATATCACAAACATTAACAATAATACCATTCTTTCACCCAAAAGAAATGGTATCAATGTTACCGGTGGAACAGTAAAAAACATCCGTGGTAATATCGTAAAGGGCACTGGTGCGAATGGAATCGCCGCTGCCAAGGTCTCCGGTTCCAAGGGCGGCAGTATTAAATCGATATCCAAAAATAAAATTTCAAAAACAAACGGAACCGGAATTACTGTCGATCAGGGGAAAGTCACTAATATTACCGGTAACTCAATCACGAACTCCGGACGTCACGGAATGTGCATCTTGGGCGGTACGGTCGGAAGCGGCAAAAAACAGACTGTCGGTATCATGAACAATACCATTACTACCTGCAAGCAAAATGGAATCACCGTTTCCGGCAGTGGAAAAATATCCGCCATCCATTCTAATAAAATAACCGGAATCAAACGCAATGGTATCTCGTTGACCGGAAGAGCTAAGGTTTACTGGATCATAAAAAACACCAATAAAAAATGCGGAGGACATGGCATTTGGAAGGGAATCTCAGGAGTCAAGCTCTCCGGAAACAAAGGACAAACAAAGTAGCCCGCAGAGTTTTATGATCCATGCGCTTTTAGTTCAATAGCAAACAAATACATTTGTTTACTGTAAGCATAGACAAGCAAGATATGAAGATTATACTCGTTAACGAAAACCGCTGCCGTTTTTTGCTAACGGTATAAACTAATGCGCACGGATTTGCCTTGTAAAGCAACATATTTCCTATGCAAATCCGTGCGCGGCTTTTGGTATGACATATTTACTACGTCATAATGACTTTCTCTGCGCAATCTGTTTTAACACTTCCAATAAAAATGTATATACTCGTTCCACGGAAGAAATGGATAAGCGTTCTCTCGGTGTATGGATATCTTCCATATCCGGTCCTAAGGACACACCATCCAATCCCTCCATTGCATCCATGAACATCCCGCATTCTACTCCCACATGCTCTACCAAAATTTGCGGCTGTTTTCGATATTGCTCTTCATATACTTTTACCAGACAATTCCTTAATTCCGATTCTTCCCTGAACTCCCAGCCCGGGTAACTTCCGGAAATGGAAATCGTTCCTCCAAGATGTTCTGTCAAAATCTGAAGTCGCTCGCAAAGCTTTTCTTTTCTTGTTTCCACCATGCTCCGAATACAGAAGGAAAAGGATACGGCCTCTCTGGTCGTTTTAAGGATTCCTACATTTAATGAAGTTTCTACCATTCCCGGAAGATCTGCGCTAAAATGCTCAATTCCATTTGGCATCACATTCATAAAAAACAAAAGATTTTCTTTTCGTTCCTTCGAATACACGGAAATCTCCGGATTCTGATCTATTTCGTGATCCAGTACGATTTCAATTCCTCCATCCGTTCTTCGAAACTCATTTTTCCAGATTTCTGTAGTTTCCCCGCATAATGCCTGAAGCTTTGAAAAATCTGTTTCCCTAATTCGGAGCCTGGCTCCCGCTGTTCTTGCAATGGCATTATCCATTCCGCCTCCATTTAAATCTGCCAGGTCAAAGGGAATCGTTCGATTTATTTTTCCCAGAAGCTCTCCCAATAGAACAATTGCATTTGCGCGTTCCTTATCGATCTCCGCTCCGGAATGTCCACCGATACATCCTGTTACCAAAAGACTTACCCAGAGCTTTTCGCTTTCCTCAACCTCCCCGGAGATTCTTTCATTTTCTTCTTCCTGCAGTGGAAATGAGGCGGTCAGCTTTGCTCCGCCTGCGCATCCGCACAAAAAGCTTCCCTCCTGCTCGGAATCCAGATTGAGAAGATATGTTCCGGATAATACACTCTTATCTAATGAAGCTGCCCCAAGCATTCCGATTTCTTCATCTACGGTAAATACTGCTTCGATTGGCGGATGGATCAATTCCGAATCTTCTAAAACAGCAAGCGCCATCGCGACTGCGATTCCATCATCCCCTCCCAAGGTCGTTTTTTCTGCGGAAATATAATCTCCTTCCACATAGAGCTTTAGCCCATCTTTTTTCATGTCCAAATCCGAGTCTTTTTCCTGCTCACATACCATATCCAGATGTCCCTGCAACATTGTGACCGGCGCTTGTTCTGCTCCGGGCGAAGCCGGTTTTTTTATGATGATATTATGTGATTCATCCTGAAGATAAAACAGCTGGTGCTTCTTGGCAAACTCTACACAATAATCACTGATTTCTTTTGTGTTTCCGGAACCATGCGGTATCTGTGTAATTTCTCCAAAATAATGCCAAACCCGCTCTGGCTTGAGTCCGGACAGGCAAATTGTATTCTTTATTTTTTTATCCATTTTTCTCACCTTTCTTTTGATCTCTTTTCATAAATTCCTTTCCCTTCACATAAAATATACTCATAAACAAAATGGCTTGCGTTAATAAGTATAAAAGGAATGCAATCCCCCAAGAAAAGGAGAATCCCATGAAAAAAAATCTTTCCATTAAATCTCTTTTCTATTTTCCTGTTCTGCTTTTCTTTCTCTGTTATCTTTTGGTATTTCCACAAGAAAGCCTTTACGCCGCGCGCGCTGGTCTGCTGCTTTGGTTTCAGACAGTGCTCCCGACATTGTTTCCCTTTCTGGTACTGTCAAACCTGATGATTCAGACCCATGCAGCCTCCTACATCACTTATGCAGTCTCTCCTTTTCTGTCCAAAATTTTTCATGTTTCTTCCCCAGGAAGCTATTGTATACTATGTGGCTTTTTATTCGGTTATCCCATGGGGGCAAAAACCATCTGTGATCTGCACCGTTTAGGCGAAATTTCCACCAAAGAAGCCTCCCGTCTCATGTTATTCTGCAATCATTTAAGTCCTATGTTCCTGACCGGATTTGTTGCTGCTCTGCTCCCGTTTCCCGCATCTAAAAGCTGGGTTGTGGTCCTGATTGTCTTTTTCTCTCCCATTCTTGGTCTTATGCTGTCTGACCTTTGCTCTTTTGTCTTTTTTAAAGATAAAAACGATTCGTCAACTGCACCAGAATATTTCAAAAAGCCATCTTCCTCGTTGCCGCATCTGGAAAAGCTCCGTTTTTCTCTTATTGACGCTTCCATCTTTGATGCTTTTGAAACTATCGTCAAACTAGGGGGATACATCATTCTTTTTTCTATTCTCAGCAGTATTCCACTGCGGATTTTTCCGGGGCATCCTGCCGCGCTCGCCCTCGCCTGCGTAATGGAGGTCACCGTTGGACTTTCAAAATTGTCCGCCTCCCAGCTGCCGCTTCCGATTTTATTTCCCGGTATGATGGCGCTTTGCTGCTTTGGAGGATTCTCTGCCTTTGCGCAGACAGCCAGTTTTCTTCAAAAGGAGAATCTTTCCTCCTTGCGATATTTTAAATCAAAAATAGTGGCAGCCATTTTGGCCGCCACTATGAGTGTCCCATTGCTGCACTATACTCGTTAACGAAAAACCTGCGATCTATCCTTAATCACTCAACACGCCTTTAGCTAATCCAATGATATCCTCTGCAGAATCCGATTTTAATTTTACTTTTACGGATTTCATCTTACTCGTATTTGGATCAATTTCTTTGGCCAGTGGCTCATCAAGCTTCATCTTTTCCGGCTGTTTCTTGATTTCCGTTCGTGGAATCTGACCTGTCTGATAACCTTCCATCTTCGTCTTTGGCGAATATTGTCCTTGAGCCTGCTGTACCTGTGCTGTACGATCCTGAAGCTGCTGCATTTGTTCTTCATAAGCCGCCTGCTGAATCTTCTCTTCATAGGCTGACTGCTGTATTTGCTCTGCATAGCCCGGCTGCTTCACCTGTGATGCATATTCCGGCATCTGCTGAGGCGGCACAGAATACCCTTGTGCCTGATATGCCCTGATCTGACGCTGCTGAGGCTGCTGTTGTTCCTCCTGCTGCTCCTGGGCATTGTCATCCAGAATCGGAAGCTCATTTCGATTTTCTGTTATGGTATCAAAAATGCTTTTTAGGCTGCGATTCGCCGCCTCAAGATTTTGGGTATTCGTCGACACAGTCTCTTTAATTAGAACCTGCACATCCCGAAGTATTCCATCTGTATAATACATTGCATTCATCTGCATATCTGTTGCCTTTTTTCGCGCTGTTTCTAAAATTTCTTCCTCTTCTTTTCTCGCTGTTTCTAAAATCTTATTGGCCCGCGCGTAAGCAGTCTGCATGATCTGGAGTTCATTTGTAATCTCTGTGACCTGGGCATTCGCATCAGAAAGAATCTTGTCCGCCTTATCTTCCGCATCCTTTATAATTTCATTTTTATTCTTGAGCAGACCGGCAAACCGATGCTTCTCAGGTTCAATAGCTTTCTTTATTGCGCTAATATAAAATTCTACTTCATCCCTGGATACAATGATTTCATTGGAGCTAAAAAGTTTTTCTTTACAATTTTGTAAATAGTTTTCAAAATCCTCTACCAGTTTCTCAATGTGACTGAATCCCTGCATTCTTTATCCTTCCTTTCTTCCCCCAAATTTCTCCAGACATTTTTCTTCAACCAGTTTCGGCACGAATTTAGAAATATCCCCCCCATAAGAAGCTACTTCTTTTACAATGGTGGAGCTTAAGTAAGCATACTCAAGGCTCGTCGTCAAAAAGATAGTGTCTACCTTTTCATTGATGGTATGATTCATCTGGGCAATCTGAAGCTCATATTCAAAATCTGTGACGGCACGCAGTCCCCGGACAATGACTCCGGCATTGACACTGTCTGCGTAATCCATTAACAGACCATCGAAGGAATCTACATGAACTCTTTTATTATGCTCTGTCAGCTTACGAATCATTTCCACCCGTTCTTCTACAGAAAATACAGGATCTTTCGCTCGATTCCTCAATACTGCCACAATCAATTCAGGAAACATCTTCGAGGATCGTTCAATAATATCCAAATGTCCCAAGGTAAGCGGATCAAAGCTCCCCGGATATATTGCTCTCGTTTTCATCTTTTATCCTTTCCTATCCTCACGAAGGCAAAGAAAAACATGCTTATTTGTTTTGTATTCCTTCGTCCGCATAATAGAATATCCCATCTCCTCTACATAAGAGAAATCTGTATCTTTTTCTGCTTCAACAACGATTTTTGTCGAATCCGAAATCAGAGAAGAACCAGCAAGTACCCTAAGTACCTCCTGCTCTAAATGCTCCTGATATGGCGGATCCAGAAAAACCAAAGAAAAAGGTTCTTCATAAGACAGACGCTTTAACGCCCCTATAACATCCATGGGATATACCCTGGCCTTATCTTCCAGTTTTGTTTTTTTTAGATTATCCTGTATACATCCTGCTGCCGACCTGCTGTAATCTACAAAAACAGCTTCAGCCGCGCCTCGGCTCAATGCCTCAATCCCGATCTGTCCGCTGCCGGCGAACAGATCCAGAAATCTGCAGCCATACAGATCTTCCTGAAGAATATTGAATAATGTTTCCTTGATTCGATCTGTCGTCGGTCGGGTGCCTTTTCCCTGAAGGGTTTTCAAAGGGACGCTCCTTGCTGTCCCTGCTATAACTCTCATACAATTTATCCTTTCCTTAGCGTGACGCATTTATTGCGTCATTCTTCATCAAACTGTTCCCCCTATTTTTAAAAACTAACTTTTATTATACATAAGTATACCCAATTTTACAAGTAAAATCTTATATCAAGTTACTATTCTATGAACCATTTGTTACTATTCACAGCTCCTTACACATTGATTTCCGCTTTCATCCCCAGAAGCTCTTTGTTGTTCTCCAACACGCCGGAAACGACATTCGACAGAAAAGCTTCTACCTGTTCTCTGGATCTGCCGATATATTTTGACGGATCCATCGCTTTCTGTAAATCCTCTAAAGAAAGGTTGAACTCTGGATCAGCTGCGATCAACTCTAAAAGATTATTATCCATTCCCTTTTCTTTGACATTTTTTCCTGCTTCCATCGAAAGCTGACGGATTTTCTCATGCAGTACCTGACGGTCTCCGCCCAGCTTTACGGCATCCATCATAATGTTTTCTGTTGCCATAAATGGCAGCTCCGACATTAACCGCTTTTCAATGACCTTTGGATATACGACCAGGCCATCCACAACATTCAGACAAAGATCCAAAATTCCATCCATTGCCAAAAATCCCTCCGGAATGCTCAGCCGCTTATTTGCGGAATCATCCAATGTCCGTTCGAACCACTGGGTCGCTGAGGTAATGGCAGGATTCAAAGCATCAATCATGACATAGCGGGATAAGGATGCGATCCGTTCACTTCTCATTGGATTTCTCTTATATGCCATCGCAGAAGAACCAATCTGATTTTTCTCAAATGGCTCCTCGACTTCTTTTAGATGCTGGAGCAGTCGGATATCATTGGACATTTTATGGGCGCTTGCCGCGATTCCCGCCAGTACGTTCAACACTCTGGTATCCAGTTTTCTGGAGTAGGTCTGTCCCGATACTGGAAAACAGGAGGAAAATCCCATCTTTTCTGCAATCATTGGATCAATCTTGTCAATGGTCTCCTGATCTCCATTGAATAATTCCAAAAAGCTCGCCTGGGTTCCTGTCGTTCCTTTCGATCCAAGCAGCTTCATGGAGCCAAGTACATAATCCAGGTCCTCCAGATCCATCAAAAATTCCTGGAGCCACAAGGTTGCCCGTTTTCCTACGGTCGTCGGCTGTGCCGGCTGAAAATGTGTGAATGCGAGCGTTGGCTGTGCTTTATATTTGTCTGCAAATTCTGCCAGTTCATGGATTACATTGACCAGCTTTTTCTTTACCAGACGCAGTGCCTCTGTCATGATGATCACATCCGTATTATCTCCTACATAGCAGGAGGTCGCTCCTAAATGGATGATGCCTTTTGCCTTTGGGCACTGTACTCCATAGGCATAGACGTGGGACATTACGTCATGGCGTACCTCTTTTTCTCTTTCTTTAGCAACATCTAAATTCAAATCCTCTGCATGTGCTTTTAATTCCTCAATCATTTCGTCCGTAATCTGGGAAAGTCCAAGCTCTTTTTCTGTTTCTGCCAATGCAATCCAGAGCTTTCTCCAGGTCTTAAATTTTTTCTCCGGTGAAAATAAGTACTGCATTTCCTTGCTGGCGTACCGCTCAGAGAGCGGACTTACGTATTTGTCTGACATAAAAATATTTCCTCCTATTTCTTTATTTTATAGGAAACGAAAGGATTCGTTTCCTATTGTGCCAAACGCGAGGCGCTGAAAGCGCCCTTCCTATCGCATTTGTGTATATTTATTCATATTCGCCCCGGATATCTTCCGTTGGTGGTGCCAGCGGATAGGTTCCTGTAAAACATCCTTCACAGTAGGAAAGCCCCTGGCATAATCCGCCTAACCTTTCCCGTTTTAAATAAGCCAGCGAATCTGCGCCAATGCTGCGGCAGATTTCTTCTATGCTGCGGTTGTGGGCAATCAGCTGCTCGCTTTCCGGTACATCGGTTCCAAAATAGCATGGATAAAGAAACGGCGGAGAGCTGATCCGTACATGTACCTCCCTGGCTCCTGCCTCCTTCAGCATCGATACGATCCGACCACAGGTCGTCCCCCTTACAATGGAATCATCGATCATCACGATTCGTTTTCCTTTCACGACCCCCGGCATGGCATTCAATTTCACCTGCACACTGGACTCTCTGGCCTTTTGCTTTGGTTTGATAAAGGTTCTTCCTACATAGCTGTTCTTGACGAACGCTTTTCCATAGGGAATTTTAGATTCCATGGAGAACCCAAGCGCCGCATCATTTCCAGATTCAGGAACTCCCACGACCAAATCTGCCTCTACCGGAGAATCCATAGCCAGAAACCTTCCTGCCTTGATTCGGGATTCATGCACGTTGATTCCATCAAAGTTGCTGTCCGGTCGCGCAAAGTAAATATATTCAAAAATACAGCGTCCTTCCTGTTCCCTCGGAAGGCACATCGACGTATCGGATTTGATTCCATGCTCCGGTGTGATCGTTACGATTTCGCCCGGAAGAACATCCCGTACAAACTCTGCCCCAATTGTATCCAGCGCGCAGGTCTCCGATGCCAGGATATATGCCTGATCTCTTTTTCCTATGCACAATGGCCGGAAGCCATAAGGATCCCGTGCCCCGATCAGTTTTCTTGGGCTCATCACGATCAGAGAATATGCTCCCTGGATTTTTTTCATTGCCAATGAGACTGCTTCCTCTACAGCTTTGCAGTTCAGCCGTTCTCTGGCGATGTGATAGGCAATGACCTCAGAATCAATCGTTGTTTGAAAGATTGCGCCGGTATATTCCAACTCTTCTCTGAGTTTATGGGCATTGATCAGGTTTCCATTGTGTGCCAGCCCCAGTGTGCCCTTGACGTAATTGAGCACCAACGGCTGTGCATTTTCCCTGACACTGCTCCCCGTGGTAGAATACCGGACATGTCCCACACCGATATCTCCTTTTAAACCTTCCAAATCTTCTGGCGTAAAGACCTCATGAACCAGTCCCATATCCTTTACGCAACGAACCTGACGTTTGGGTCCCCTGGTATCACTCACGGCAATCCCACAGCTTTCCTGTCCCCGATGCTGCAAAGAAAACAATCCGTAATACAGTGAGGAGGCAACATCATTTCCCTCCAGGTCATATATTCCGATAACTCCACATTCTTCCCCGCATTTGTCATCCATCCTTGTATGATTGATTTGTATGCTCATTGAACCTTTCCCTTTCCCTTCTTAGAAGCCAGGCTGCTTCCTTAATTGACAGAAATCTTTACTGAGGAAATCCCTTTTTCATCAAAGGAAAACCGAATCTGTTGATTTCCACAGTAATATATAACATCTGCTCCTTCCATCACTCTCCTTTTCATTAATAATACCATGCTTTTATTTAATTCCATAAAAACCTGCTTCAATCCATCCTGAGTCAGGCCATAAAAGCTCTTTTTACATATTCGGAAGTCTTTTTCCCTAGCCGATTCTCCAGTACTGATTCCATCGACCTTGAGTGCTGTAATCACACAGTCCTCAAGTGCCGCTGTTTTTTCCAATGTGTTTTGAACCGTCAGGATGCCAAGATCTGTTTCTCCTTTGCGAAGCATCAGATATCCCTTGGTCTTTCCTTTTTCCAAAGAGTCCACCATTTCATAGCTTTCTATAGCAAATCCCTGCTCTTTTAATTCTCTAATGGTGGTCTGCCCAACCAAAAGCTGCGCGCCACCAATGCTGATTTTAGGGACGCTCCGGCTCTGCGCCCAGATCTTGATTCCAAAAAATGCAGCAAAAAAAGACAGGACAAGAACTGCTGAAAGAATCACATGTGTACCTGCCCTCTTTTTTTTGATTGGTCTATGTATAACGGCTTTTGACGATGGCCGTTCCCTGCTGCCTGCAGCAATCTCTTCTCTTTCTCCTGATTGTTTTTTTAAATAGTCCAGCTGCTGCCGCACTTCTTTGATCTCTTTGGAAATGTCAAATCTGTTCCATTGAATCTCTTTCTCTTCTCCTCTTCCCTCAGCCGGTACCGGTAATCTTTCCAAATCGAACCGCTCGCCAGAATTCCTCATTTACTTCAACCTCCGCCGTATTTTTTACGTCCAGATAAAAATCTCCATCAATTTCCATTTCTTCCAAAGAGATTCCATAAATCGTTTCCATATAAGATCGATATGCCTCTGCGTACGCCATCTTTTCCATCAGGGAAGAAAGCGCTTTTTCTGTCAAATGGGTCGTTTCTCTTTGCTCTTCTGTCATTTCAAAAAACAGATCCTGTGCCGTTTCTTCCACCTGCACCCTCCTGTCTTTCGAGAGCGTCAGACCCAATTTCCTTGCTTTCTGACTATATAACTCATCCGAAATAGCATGCTCTAAGGCCTGCTCTTTTGCCCAGGTCCTCATATATTTTCCATTGACACGAGTATTAAAAAAACGTGTGGTTTTTTCTGCGTCATATGCCTTTGCCATGGAGAGGAGCTGTTCTTCTCCCCGCATCACATAGAACATCATGTCCTGCATGGACAGGCTGCTTTGGTTCACCCGAACCACTTCTGTATCTAAATAATTCTGAATGTCAATCTGTTCCGTGCAGCCGGACAAAAAAAGAAGGAAAGCCAGCCCAAGTATCAACGGACAAAGACATTTTCTTTTTTTTCCTCGCATATTATACGCCCTCACAAATCCGGTCGATCGCCTTTAAGACACCGAGCAGCTCTTTTTCGAGTCCTCCCGCATTGGCAGCCATACGCGCCATATCTTCTCGGGAGTTTTTGATGACCTCCATGCTGTAGTCAATGATACTGCGCAGTTTTTCTCTGCGGCGGTTGATTTGTCTTCGTTTTTCCTCTAAGACCTCCGGTTCAAGAAGAACCTCCAGATCCGTAGACCAAATTTCCGGTTGCCGGAACTGATACTCTGCCAGGACTTTGACCAACCGGAAGCTGTCCTGTTCCAGATCCATTTTTGCATTGTGGTATTGCTCGCGGTCTCGTATCGTCTGCTGATACTGCTCCCATAGATAGATCAGCTCATGAGAACTGTTGATACGAAATTTTTCATAGGTATAATCCACGGCTGCTGTGACATGGACATATTTGAATTTCGTCTTATTTAAAAGATCAATGGTATAGTTAAGATTTTTTTCCGTCTGCTTTAATCTTCTTTGAAAGGTTGACATCTGATAGACCAGCCAGGCAACGATCAACGCCATGGCAAAGGTAAGAAACAAATAGCCCAATGTCATGTTCGTCCTGGAAAAATAAGAAATGACCATCATCAGTGCCATCAGTACCACATAAGTGACCAGACCGGCCAGGGGAAGGACCCGATATCGTTCCCGTTCCATAAGAAGCTCCTCCCGCTCCCGCTGCCAGACACTTTTTTCTCCTTCCAGGGTATGCATATCCCTTTTGACTGCCTTTTGATAGTCTTCATTTTCCTCTAATTTCCTTAAGGAATCCTCTACCTCAGCTTCTTTTTTCTGCATCAGGGCGAACTGTTCCTTCGTCAGCTTTGATTCTTTTTTCATCGCTTCATCCCGGCGTTTCTCATCATCTATCACTTTATGGGCAAGATCCTGAATCTCACGGATATCGTATCCGCCCAGAGCCTCCAAAAGCTCCAGATCCAAAATCTGATCTGTGAGTACCTGATACTCCTTTCGGGAATCATCGATCCGATCCAGGGTTTCCAGTACCTCCTCACAACGATCCATGATCAGATGCTCGCGGTTCTCTCTTCTTTCTCTTGCCTCTTGCTCTGGAAGCTTCTTGTCCTTTCGGTCATCTTCTGTCTCTTCCTTTGTCTTCCGTTTACGAAACCAATCAAAAAATCCCATCGTTTTCTTATCCAATCCCTGTCATACTTCGAAATTCCTGTTTCCATACTTCGATTTTTTCCTGAAGCTCTTTTCTTTCTTCCCATACTCTTTTCGAAATCGCGGGTTTTTGAGCCTCCTGCTTTTTTTTCTCTCTTTGTTCTACTGCGTTCTCCATCTTCTTTTTAGCGGTCTCAAGCCGCTGTTCCAATGTCATCCGCAACTGGGATTCATCGAACGGAACCTCTGCCATCTCTTTTTCTCTCGCGATCGGTCCCTCTGCTTTTTCCGTCAGATATAAAAACTCCAGACAGCTCTCAAAGCTTTCATTCATCTGGTAGGCGGTTTTCAGGCACATAGCCGCCTCAGAAAAAAAGCCCAGGTTCGCATAGGCCACGCCCATATTATGAAATACCGATGCGGTAAGCATTTTTGCTTCCTCTACGATTCCTCTGCTTCTTTGCTCCCGGCGCCGTTCCAAAAGATCGGAATACAAATCGATGGCCGCTTGAAACTGCCGATCCTGGATCAAAAAATCACCTCTGAGCTTTTGCCGCTCCCAAGAAGACATGCTTTCGATTTTTTCAATATAGTCCAAGACCTGACCACACTCTTTTTCTGTACAATACTGCACCGATTGAAAAATATAATGGACGAACATTTTCAAGGAAGCTCCCTCTAAAGACAGCTCCTTTAGTTTTTCATACAGCTTGTCCATGTAAAGCTCCTGATAGATCCATTCGCACAGATTCTCATTGATCAATGTTTCATCAATCAAGATCGTATGATGAAAAAATACATAACAGAGTTCTTCCATGGAATAGATGTTTTTTCCTATACTTGAGATATAAAACGGATGCGCCGCCCTTTTCCGGCTGCACAAAATAAGATTCGCCATCTCTGCTCCTCCTGATTTATTTAATATCCTGGATTCCACGAAAATACTTTTTGATTGGAATCATGAATTCCCAGACCTTTTCCGTCCTCGGAAATAATTCTCCAAATCCCAAATCGGAAATCCGCAGCTTAGCCTGCTCAGAAGAATAGGGAATCACCTGAATTTTCAACCGGGAGGTGTTCTTAGGCCGCACCGGAAAATCCTCCAGCTGCAATCGTTCGACCCGCTCTTCCTTTTCCTCTATGAATTGAAACGTAAGCTCTATATACGGTTCTCGTTTTAATATTACCTCACATTCCCGCTCCATGTCGAACCAGTTTTCTCCTATGGAGATCAGGTGTCGGATTTCTTCTTTTCCTCCTACCTCCAAATGCAGTCCGGCATTGATCTGGACTTTGTTTTCTCCAAAATATAAACAGCCCAACCGTCCTTCCTCCTGTGGAAACAGTGAACGATAGCAGGCTCCTTTGGCATAGAGATTGGTTCCCCGGTAGACCTTATGATTCCGGCAGATATAATTTCTGGATTTTTTCATCCATTCTCCGTCAAATCCATCTCCGCTCAAAAAAATGTAGCTGATATTTCTCTTTTTAAAAATATCATCAATAATTTCATAGAACGTCTCGTCCTTCTTTAATTCCACTACGGAATCCGGTTCTTTGTAATCGCCCAGCTCTAAGGACGTAAACTGCTGATATGCCTTTTCCCTTGCCCGGACGATGACCGGCTTCATGCTTTCATCTTTTTCCAGAATGGTACACTTCATGACGCCCTGCTGATATTCAAAATGACAGACCTCCTGATTCCAGATATCCATTTTTTTTGCAAAGACAAAGCAAAAAAAGCTCTCCTTATGGTCAACCAGAATCACACGTTTCCATGGAATCCCGATTCGTTCCATCATCTGTTTGATCAAAAAACGCACTGACAAATCTACTTTTTCTACTGAAAATGTGATTCTGCGAATCATCGAAACATCGAGAAGCTCAGGAATCATTCTCAGAGATTCCTTCACGAACTCGGTCAATAAATCCACTAGAGACACGGTCTTTCCCTGAAACTCACATTCTTCTTTTTTGATCGCTCGTGGATATAGATGGTAGATTTTCATAAAACGGTGGGAATTTAATGCCTCTGCCTCATTTCCGATCACCCAGGGATGATTGGCGGATTCTCTTGAAATCACCGTTTCGATTCTGGTATTTGCCTGTGTATGCTGCAGGGTTTCCCTGCTTTTTTCCGTGGCTTCTACAACCAGTCCTTTTTCTTTTAAAGAAACCGGCTCCTTCATTCCTTCCCTAAAATAGGTGATCTGGGCATACCGATTATTCAACTCATAACCGATATAGAATTTTTCCTGTTTCTCCATGTTCATCTCCTCGTTTTTCGTATCATTTTATACCGTTAGCGAAAACCGGCAATGGTTTTTGTTAACGAGTATATCCTCATGAACGAAATGGCTTCAACCCTCTAAGCGCAATACGGACTCCAGTTCATAATTCTGCGCTTCATATTCCTGTACTTTTTTCACAAGCTCCTTTTGATTCTGTCCATCCTTGTCATTCTCCAAAAGAAGCAGCATACTCTGAAGTTTCGAAAAGCGGTTGTTCCTTTCTGTCCGGCCTTGGGAGGAAAGAACCGTTTCTCCTTCAAATAGGCTGATTCGTCTGGCCGCTCCCTGCTCCATAATCTCATAGCATAGCTTTTCATCTGCGAACATTCCGACCGGCATAGTATAAATTCCTGGAAGGACCTCGTTCATCCGAAGAACGATCCGCTGTTCTTCTTTCTTTTTTTGATACTCCACGGACTCCTTTGTCACATTCTTGGAACACAGAAAGAATCCGATCTCGATTATTTTTTCCGGTTCCCCATGGTACTCAATAATCCGTTTCGCCGGCAGATAATAGCCATCAAAACGCTCAGAATCCAACTGCTCGAACAATTCAAAATATCGATTATGCTTCAATAAGCGCTCTGCTTCCCGTTCCATCATTTCTTCCGCGCCCTCAAACGGCTTTTCCCCACCCAGGATGCTCTTTACCCAGGCGGTCCGACAGATATCATTCATCCGTTCTCCCCGTTTGAACATCAGGGAACGTTCCTTTTTGATCCAGGAATCATCCTGTTCTCCTCTCAGATATCGGTAAGAGAACACCGTAAGAATCGCCTTTTGCAATACAAGCCTTCCCCCACAGTTCTGATAGAGATGATAGATTTCTTCCGTATTTTCCGGATAATTGGATAACAGCAGGCGCTCGGTCAAAATACGCTCTGTCAGTGGTTTTCTCTCTGTTTCATATTCTACCACCTGCTGCAGCAGACTGCACATCTGCTCATCCGTTCCTTCAAAATAGCGCCCCAGATAATCGATCATGCACCGGTCAAATTTGCCTTTTTGATATACCCGGTAAGCTACTCTCAGCAAAAAGGAATCCAGCTCATACTCTTTTTTCTGAATCATGCAGTTCAAAAAACGTACCAGCTTTTCCGGCGCAATTTTTTCTGTCCCATACTCCATCAGGCAGGCATAGGCCCAATCGTATAATTTTCTGGATAAGATCATCTCCAAAATTTCTACTTTTTCTTTTCGGTTAAAATTCTGGAGGTCTGCCTTTAACAGATATTTTTCATATTCCTCTGCGTCCTCCTGCTGGCGGTAATATAAATACAATTCCCTTTGAATCTGTCTTTGACAGTCTTTGGTCAGCTCCTTGTGATAGCCCCCCTCTTTGAGCATCTCAGCCTGCTCCTTCGTCAGCTCTTTTCCTTTCTTTACCTGCTCTAACAGATAGAGAATCGTCTCGACGCTGTCCTTCTGGTAAGGAAGCATCTGATCCATGAAATTTTCCGGTTCAAACAATTTTTTTCTTTCGTACTCTGAACTCTGCCAGCGCTGTCCTTCTTCATCCACCAAAAATATCGCAGCATCTTCTGTCAGAACAGGAAAATATGCTGTACCATTGGAAATCCGAGCCGTTGTCTCTTTCTTAAGCTGTGGGTGAACCACGACCACCTGCTTCATTTTCTTAGAAGAAACCGTACATTTTTGATAGAATAAAATTTTGATCAGAATATCTGACCTTTCCTGATCCATAGGAAGATAACTTAAATATTCCCGATAAATCTCCGCCAGATTTTCATTGATCCTGCCTTTTAAAATCTGTTCAGAAACAAACCGTTCCATGATCGGCTCATAAATTTTAAAAATATCCGGCCGCGTTTCTTTTTCTCTCAGGATTTTGGCATATAAGAAAGCTTTTCGTTTATAGTCCAAAATGTTGTTATATTGAAAATACAAACAGACTCTTTTGGGAATCGGATACTCTTCCTTTCCTTCGAAGCTCATCAGATAATATTCATATAGTCTGGTCAGCTTCAGACCGCTTTCCACTCCTGTCTCATACCATTTTAAATATTTTTTCCCGGACTGGTCATTTCGCATCAAAAACAGACAGATTGCTTCTATATTCTCTTTTAAAGAAAAATCCTCATAGCAGGCACAGGCCGTCAAAAAGGCAAATGGAGTAAACTCCCTGCAAGAGGCAATCAGCTTTGCTGCCTTGCTGGCAATTTCACTTGTCAGATATCTCTGACGATGCATCCAGAACAGGATCTTTTGAGTCTCTAAATCAAACGGATCAATCAACTCCGGATTCTTTCGGAATATTCTTGCGCACAGCAAAAAATAAAACGGACTCGTCTCTCCCGCCTTTAAGATGTCTTTTAAAATCTTGATCTTCTGATCCGGCTTTGCCAGAATCTTTGGATCCATGGACAACAGAAGAAAACGAATAATCCGATCCTTTGGATGCCATTTATACATATTCCTCAATTCATCCAGAATATTGTTCAGGATATCCTTATCCTGGATCGTATGAGCCAGAACATAAAGATAATATGCCCACACGCCCGATGAAACATTCCGCTCACTTTTTTCGTTCTTAAAGTTATTCAAAATCCAAGCCGCATCTGCTTCCTGCTTATTCAGATAGAGAATCCTGGCCTTATATAACAACAAGATATCGTTGGGAAGAATGCTGAGCATGCGATTTAAATGTGTCAGGGATTTGCGGATGAAAACAATCTGTGAAACATCCTCCCGCTCGAACTGAAAGTATAAATGAAGCAGCTCGATCATATGCTCCCGATATTCTTTCTGCTCTTTCCTCTGCTCATTCAGCTCCTCCGGCGTCTGCTTCCATGCCGTGATGGGAATCTTTAGCTCTCCATACCGGGAACTTAAGATCACTGAAGCGGTATTTTTCCCATCATGCATTTTTTTCTCCCGAATCCGGAACTGACAGAGGTATTCCTCCTTTTGAAAATCCAAGAGGCTGATCGTTTCTTCCTTTAACTCAATAAATTCCTCATCAGAAGAAAGGTGAATCGTTTCAAATCCCCATCCTGATTTTACGATATGAAATTCCTGCCACTCTCCCTCTTTTTTAGGAACGAACTCCGGAAGAGATTCCACCACGGAAAAAGTTACCTTGTTTTTTTTATTCGCCGCAATCAAAAATTCTTCAATATCAAACCCCGTTATCTTCTTTGAACGGTATCCCTGATATACCGCCTTCAGCTGCGGTTCCTTCTCACACAGCATTTTATAGAATGCTTCGGTCTGGAATAATTCCATTGCCTCTGGCATATTTTCCCTTGTCAGATTGGCAAAATGAAATAGGTTCTGTATTTCTCCCATTGAGGAATCCGGGTAATGTTTTTTGATGCGAATCCTGTAAGGAAGTCTTCGCTCTCCTCCCTTCATCCGGAAAATGATTTCTCCTAGAATCTCCTCGCCCTCTTCCATGCCATTTGTCACAAACTCGTATTCTACGATCACAGACTCCTCTCTGCGTTCTCCAATATAACAATTGAGTCGTGGCTCGGTATGAAAAATCTGCGGCAGTTCTTCCTTTAGTTCGGTAGAAAAGATTTCGATGCTCCCTGCCACATTTTCTCGTTCCCGGGCTTCTAATTCCAGGAAGGCGGAAGAAATCACCGGCTGCTCAATCGCGGATGGGATAAATCCGTCCGCGATTTCCTGTACTATCTTTTGCAATGTATCACCTGCTTTTTGTATTTTATGTTACGCCATTTTTACTCTATTATAACATCATTTCTTCCTATTATGCAAGAAGTATGAAAGATAAATCTTTCATATCTACCATTATGACGCAGTAAATACATCATTTAGGAAATGAATAAATTCGTTTCTTATAAATATACAGAAAAAAACCGGGTATTTTACAACACAATATCAAAATCTGCCTCTTTGCTGCATATTTGATTTCGTTGAAAAATACCCGGGAAATATCGTTCCTTTGTATTTTATCTAAAGCGAATAAATTCGATTCCTATATTTACTTTGAATTACATCATTCCCATTCCAGGATTTGCCGGCATAGCAGGTGTCTCTTCTTTGATATTTGCTACTACAGACTCTGTTGTCAACAAGGTAGAAGCTACGCTGGTCGCGTTCTGTAATGCACTTCTTGTTACCTTCACAGGATCCAGGATTCCGGCTGATACCATATCTACGTACTCTTCTTTCAGAGCATCGAAGCCGATTCCGACCTCACTTTCTTTTACTTTGTTGATGATGACAGAACCTTCTAATCCGGCATTATATGCGATATAGTAGATTGGAGCCTCTAAAGCTTTTAATACGACCTGCGCACCGGTCTTTTCATCTCCATCCAAGGTCTCGCAAAGCTTTTCTACTTCTTTTGATGCATGGATGTAAGCGGAACCGCCGCCTGCGATGATTCCTTCCTCTACGGCTGCTCTTGTTGCTGCTAACGCATCTTCCATACGAAGCTTGCTTTCCTTCATCTCTGTTTCTGTTGCTGCACCAACACGGATTACCGCAACGCCGCCTGCAAGCTTCGCCAGACGCTCCTGAAGTTTTTCTTTATCAAAGTCTGAGGTGGTCTCTTCAATCTGAGCTTTGATCTGAGCGATTCGGGAATCAATCTTCTCTTTTGCGCCCTCACCATCAACGATGACAGTGTTCTCTTTCTGAACCTTAACGGATTTTGCACGTCCTAACTGCTCCATTGTTGTTTCTTTTAAGTCTAATCCAAGTTCATCAGAAATCACCTGACCGCCGGTAAGGATTGCGATGTCTTCCAGCATAGCTTTTCTTCTGTCACCATAGCCTGGTGCTTTGACAGCTACGACATTGAAGGTTCCACGAAGTTTGTTTACGATCAATGTAGTCAGTGCATCACCTTCTACGTCTTCAGCGATGATCAAGAGACGGGAACCGGACTGAACGATCTGCTCAAGAATCGGAAGGATTTCCTGAATATTGCTAATCTTTTTGTCTGTGATCAAGATGTATGGATCCTCCAATACAGCTTCCATTTTGTCCATATCTGTTGCCATATATGCGGAAATATATCCACGGTCGAACTGCATACCTTCTACCAGGTCTAATTCTGTCTGCATGGTCTTGGACTCTTCAATGGTGATAACGCCGTCTTTGCTGACCTTTTCCATTGCATCTGCAACCATTTCTCCTACCTGATCGTCTCCTGCTGAAATTGCAGCAACTCTTGCGATATGCTCTTTTCCTTTTACCTGGCTGCTCATCTTTCCGATTGCTTCTACTGCTGCATCTGTTGCCTTTTTCATTCCTTTTCTTAAGATGATTGGATTGGCACCTGCAGCAAGGTTCTTGATTCCTTCGTTGATCATTGCCTGAGCCAGCACAGTCGCTGTCGTTGTTCCATCTCCGGCTACATCATTTGTTTTTGTGGAGACTTCCTTTACCAGCTGTGCTCCCATGTTTTCGAATGCATCCTCTAATTCGATTTCCTTTGCGATCGTTACTCCGTCGTTCGTGATCAATGGTGCGCCATAAGATTTATCTAATACTACATTTCTTCCTTTTGGTCCTAAGGTTACTTTTACTGTATTGGAAAGCTTATTTACTCCTGCCTCTAATGCTGCTCTGGCTTCTGCGCCGTATTTAATTTCCTTTGCCATGATTTTATTCCTCCATTTATTCTATTTATTCACAAATTGCTAAAATATCACTCTGTTTTACAATAATCAGTTCTTCGTCATCAATTTTGACTTCTGTTCCCGCATATTTGGAATAGATGACCTGGTCTCCAACCTTTACCTGCATCGTAACTTCTTTTCCGTCAACGGTTCCTCCCGGTCCTACTGCAATGACTTCTGCCTGCTGCGGCTTTTCTTTGGACTGTCCTGGCAGAACAATTCCTGATTTTGTCGTTTCCTCTGCAACTAACTGTTTGATTACAACTCTGTCTCCTAACGGTACTAATTTCATGATATAATTCCTCCTTGCATAATGAGTTTTCTATTTCTTTTCAAAATCCCTTTTCTCTTTGTTTCTGAGTCCGGGAAGTCTTTTGTCTTTTATTAGCACTCCTTTAAATCGAGTGCTAATACCGATAGTGTTATCATAGTTAATTTTATGTATATTATCAAGTTTCATTATTTCCATTTTTTTCATTATTTATTTTCATTTTCTCTTTTTTTCTCTCATATTCTCTTTTTTTCATAGTATTTTATTTTTTTGACATAGGATATTGCAGATTCAAAAAATCCATAGTAGAATAGTATAGGGGCGCCAAACGCGACAAACTGAAAGCGCCTTTCCTATCACGTTTGTGTGCATTAATGTATTATAGTAAATGCATTTAATGCGATTACTATAACTAGAAAGGAGCTACTATGGACGCACTGACAGAAACACCGGAAATTGAAACTCCCAGCCTACAGACCATTGATTATTTTTTTCATTATATCAAACAGCATCTTCCAAAGATGATGAATTTTTTTCTGAATATTCTGGGACTGCTGATTTTTTTCTGGATCGGCCAAAAGCTTGTAAAGGCTCTTCGGAAGATCATACGAAAATCGCTAAAGCTTCGGGGAACCGAAGAGGGCGTGATCCAGTTTTTGGATGCTGCCATAAAATATGCAGGCAACTTTATCCTGATCATGCTCATTCTCTCAAAATTCGGGATTACGACTGCCTCTGTCGTTGCTCTTTTAGGTTCTGCCGGACTGACTCTGGGACTTGGATTTCAAGGAAGTCTTTCCAATCTGGCCGGCGGCGTGCTGATTCTGCTGCTCAAACCGTTTAAGGTGGGCGATTATATCAAGGAAATGAATACGAACCTGGAGGGCACTGTCAGTAATATCGATCTGTTCTATACCCGTCTTCTGACCATGGACAATAAAACAGCGATCATTCCTAATGGCATGCTTTCCAATGGCAGCATGATCAATGTGACCCATCAGGAGGAGCGCAGGATTTTACTAAAGGTCGGCATTTCTTATGAAGCAGATCTAAAAAAAGCCAAAGAGCTCATACAGGCACTCATGGAAAAAACGGACGGATGCCGTCCGGATCCTGACCTTCCGGTCTATGTCAAGGAGCTGGGCGACAGTGCTGTGATCTTAGAATGCCGATGTTGGACAAGCGTAGACGATTATTGGCGGTTGAATTATGAACTGACAGAAAAAATCAAATTAGCATTTGACCAGGCCGGGATTGAAATTCCCTATCAGAAACTTGATGTACAATTGCGCGAAGAGGCAAAACTATAAAAAGACGGAAACAGAAGGGAACTCGTTTCATCCCTGCTGTTTCCGTCTTTTTATGGGCACGTTTCGTGCTTTCATTGCGATTTCCGAACTGTTATTTTGAAGCTCTCTTTTATTTATCCTCCGGTTCTGCTTTTTTTCT
>CADBUD010000080.1 GCA_902797785.1 uncultured Lachnospiraceae bacterium | reverse complement strand
TGACGAGTGCGTTGACAAGGAACAACAATGACGTTACAATGTAAATAAGGAGGATAGCAAATGGAGTTTCTGGATGCATATTTTGAAGATGAGGTAAGAGATGGTTTTTATGTACCGGCGATGATGAAACGGGCATGGGCAGCAGAATTAGAAGTATTAAGCGAGATAGACAAGATCTGTCAGAAACATCAGATTCCATATTTTGCAGAATGGGGATCTATGCTGGGGACGATTCGTCATAGGGGATTTGTTCCGTGGGACGATGACTTGGATATTTCTATGAAACGAAAGGATTATGAGCGGTTCTTAGAAGTGGCAGAGGCGGAGCTCCCGGACGGATTTGCGGTATATAATTATAAAAATCATGATGATTTCTGGCATTTTCTGGCTCGGGTCGTGGGAAAACAACGGATCTGTTTTGAGCCGGATCATTTGGAACGGTTTCATGAATTTCCATATATTTGCGGAGTCGATATTTTTGTCTTGGATTATGTTTCTTCGGATTCGGAAAAAGAGTCTTTTCGGAAAAAAATGGCAGAGTATGTGCTGGCCGTAGCGGATTCTCTTGAGAATGGAAAGCTGGAGGGAGAAAAGCTGGAGGACAGTTTGAAATGGATCGAAAAAAATGGCAATGTTTCTATCCACAGAAATCAGGAGACAAGGCAGCTAAGGAAAGAATTATATCAGTTGACGGAACGGCTGTTTGCGGCGTTTTCAGAAGAAGAGTCCGATTTTTTAACTCAGATGATGCCGTGTGGATTATATGGAAATACTTTCTATCTTCCCAAGGAATATTATAAAAAAGCGCTTTTGTTTCCTTTTGAAAATACCACCATGCCGGTACCCGCAGCTTATGATATGATGCTTCGCAAGCGCTATGGAGAGTATATGACTCTGGTTCGCAATTCGGGAAGTCACGGATATCCATTCTTTGAAGGTCAGCATAAAAAATTAGAGGCTCTGCTCGATTTTGAACTTCCTAAGTATAAATTTTCCTGGGAGGATGTCCATAGGGAGCCAGTATCGGATCAAATGACCTATAAGAAATATATTCGGAAGAATCTGATTGAATTGACAGCATTGTGCGAGAAATTGGAACAGGCTGTCTTAGCAAAAGCGCAGATGGACTCAGAAGGGATGAAAGAAAACAGTTCTCAGGAGGAGACGGATTCTCAGGAATTGACAAATGTTCTGGAGATTTTAGTAGAGTGTCAGAGAGTGGCAATCGAAATGGGGAATGCCATTGAGGAATATAAGGGAGAGGGAATGTCTGTGATTCCCCGGATTGAGGCATTTTGCGAATGGATATTTAAAATATACGAGTGTGTGTCACAGGAAGAAATGGATTTTGTGAAAGAATCGGTTTTTACAGAAAAAATGGGATCCGTAGTTCTCACTTACAAAAAAGAGCTGTTATCCGAACTGGAACAGATTAGGGAAGGAACAGAATCTATTTTAGTCAAAAAAGAAGTGGTGTTTCTTCCGTTCAAGGCTTCTTATTGGGAATCGCTGGATTGTGCATGGGAGGCAGCTATGGAGGATCCAGAGTGTGATGTCTATGTCGTTCCTATTCCATATTCTTATAAAAAATACGATGGGACGCTATATCATATGCAGTTCGATCCGGAGGCATATCCAAAGAAGTTGAAGATTATAGATTATGAAAGTTTTGATTTAAGGCTTCATCATCCGGACAAGATTATCTTCCAAAATCCATACGATGAGTTTCATGATTCCATGAGTGTGCCGGTGCGTTTTCATTCTCAAAATTTAAAGGAGGCGACGGATTGCCTTGTATATATTCCCTATTTTACGCTGGAAGAGTTTACCAGGGAAAATGAGCGTGAATATTTTAATATGAGATATTATTGCTGCGTTCCGGGAGTGGTACGAGCGGACCGGGTCATGGTTCAATCTGAGGAAATGAAAAACCGATATGTGGAAAAACTGACAGAATTTGCTGGAGAAAATACGAAGCATATCTGGGAGGAGAAAATTTTGGGAAGTGGCTCTTCTGGAATAGACCGGGCAAAAAAGATTTCAAAAGCAGAAATGGAGCTTCCCAAGGAATGGAAAAAAATTATTTTTGATACGAAAGAAAAGAAGGTCATTTTGTTCTACCTAGGTGTCAGCTTGTTGATACAGGATGGAGAAAAAATGATTCATAAACTAAAAAATGTATTGCAGACATTTTATGAGAATAAAGAAGAAATTGTACTGTTATGGAAAGATAATTCACGAATTGGGAAAACGTTGCTGGAATATAGAGAAGATTTGTATCGGCAGTATATCGATATTGTGGAAAACTACAAAAGTGGGGGATGGGGAATCTTTGATGAGTCAGATCAGGAAGAAAGAGCGGTGCGTCTTTGCGATGCCTATTATGGAGACTCTTCTCCTATTGTTCAAAAATGCAGGAACAGAGGGCTTCCGGTGATGATTTTAAATGATGATGTATGAAACAACGATCCTTTGGGAAAAGAGCAGACACGATAAAGAAATGATGAAAGGAATGAGGAGAACAGATTGGAAGGGATGAATATCGCATTAGTTTTGTCAGGAGGAAGCGGTCAGCGGCTGGGAATGGAGATTCCCAAACAGTACCTTGAGGTCGGCGGCAGAAAAATCATCAGCTATTCTTTAAAAACATTATTTTTCCATGAGAAAATAGATGCAGTCCAAATTGTTGCTGAAGACGTCTGGCAGAAGGATATCTTAGAGGAAATGAAAAGATTTCAGGCACCGATGGAAAAATGGAAGGGATTTTCCAAGCCGGGCAGGACGAGGCAGCAATCGATACAGAATGGACTTAGAGATATAAAAAAATTTGCATCCGGTGATTCTTTTGTGATGGTGCATGATGCGGCTCGGCCGCTTCTTTCCCCTGCGTTGATTTCAAAATGCTTTGAGGCAATGACAGGGTATGATGGCGTCATGCCGGTTCTGCCGGTAAAAGATACGATGTATTTAAAGAGTGAAGATGGCAGCAGAATAGAGCAGCTGTTGAACCGGGACCGGCTCGTTGCCGGACAGGCGCCGGAGGTCTTTGTCCTTGCTCAATATGACAGAGCGAATCAAAAGCTTTCCCCGGAGGAATTAGATTGGATCAAAGGTTCGACAGAGCCTGCGATACGCGCAGGAATGAATATTGCGATGGTAGAAGGGGAAGAGATAAATTTTAAAATTACGACAATAGAAGATTTGGAAAGATTTCGGAGTATAATCAATGAAAGCATATGTTTTACATAAAATAGGGGATATTCGATTTCAGGAAGTGGAAATGCCCAAGCTGCCGGAGGACTGGGTATTGGTAAAGGTCAGGGCAGCAGGAATCTGTGGTTCTGATATTCCACGAATCTATCAGACCGGAGCCCATGTTCATCCCTTGATACTTGGGCATGAATTTTCGGGAGAGGTAGTAGAGACGGGAGAAAAAGCCGATCCATATTGGAAAAAGAAAAGAGTCGGTATTTTTCCTTTGATTCCGTGCCGGGCATGCAGTCCATGTCAAAAAAAGCAATATGAAATGTGCAGGAATTACAATTATTTAGGTTCAAGGTGTGACGGAGGCTTTGCAGAATATGCAGCAGTTCCGCAGAATAGCCTGATTGAGCTTCCTGATTCGGTCAGTTTTGAGGAAGCGGCTATGTTAGAACCCATGTCTGTGGCCGTTCACGCCATGCGTCGGCTGGTCGAACCGATAGAGGGCTCATTGACTCATAAGACAATCTGTATTTGTGGTCTTGGAACAATAGGTCTGTTTTTATTCATGTTCCTGAAAGAACAGGGATGTGAAAATATTTTGGCTATAGGAAATAAAGAGTCTCAAAAGAAACAAATTCAAAATATGGGACTGCCGGAGCAGGACTTTTGTGACAGCAGGGAGAAAGAAATCACCGATTGGATCATGGAGCGGACAAGGGGAGAAGGAACCGAGCTGTTTTTTGAGTGCGTAGGGAAAAACGAGACGGTATCTGCAGGAATAAGGGCAGCTGCCACGGCAGGGAGGATTATGCTGGTGGGAAATCCGTATTCGGATATGACACTGCGTAAGCAGGACTATTGGAAAATCTTGAGAAATCAGCTGACGATATCCGGTACGTGGAATTCTTCTTTTACGCAGGAGAAAAATGATGACTGGCATTATGTGCTGGAGCGGCTGAGACATGGACGGATTTCTCCAAAACAGTTCATTTCTCATAGATTTTCTCTTGCAGAGCTGGAACAGGGATTTCATATTATGCGGGATAAGACAGAGGATTATTTAAAGATTATGGCAGTTTTATAAAGATAAGAGGGGGAGAATATGACAGAACAGGAGAAGAAATTCGGATAGAGCAGGTGGTGGATG
>CADBUD010000079.1 GCA_902797785.1 uncultured Lachnospiraceae bacterium | reverse complement strand
GGTCGTATTTGGCGCACTGCTGCCTCGGATTTTCAAGCAAAATGCGCTTGAAAATACCTTGCGGGATAGTGGCTGTGAATAGTAACTTTCATGCTACTATTCACAGTCGCCATCCCACAAAGTATTTTCACGCGTTTTTGGGACACTGAAGGTGTGTTCAAGGACTGGCCAGGAGCTGTAGCAGTAACGCCAGATTTTGGCCGCTGAAAACGACATTTTCCTGCTGCGAAGCAGGAATTCATTCTGAAATAAAGATTTTAGGCGCAAACAAGTCAAAAGAGCTGCAAAGCAGTGGAAATAAAAAATCAACAGGGCTCCATTGCACTTACACGCCGGAAACCCTGTTGATCTTCTGGTTTTTATTGTACTAAAGAACTAATTCGGTTTGCTTTTACGCGAGATCATCCTCTTCTCCCTGTAAGGCATCAAATCCTTCTTCGCCAGTACGCACCTTAATTACATTTTCCACATCATAAACAAATATTTTTCCATCTCCGATATTTCCGGTATAAAGTGCCGTTTTTGCTGCCTCTATTACCTCTCTAACAGGAACCTTACTGACAACAACATCTACCTGAAGCTTTGGAAGCAATACCATGTCTACTGCCACGCCTCGATAGTATCTGGTATTTCCCTTTTGGACTCCACAGCCAAGAACCTGGGACATGGTAATTCCCATAACTCCAATCTTATTCAATGCTTCCTTTAATTCCTCAAACCGATTCTGCTTGCAGATAATCGTAACCTTTGTCAATTTCACATCCGAAGCAGGAGCGGCTGTTTTTCCCCTGACTACCTGAACCGGAACTGCTTTTTCCACAGGCACCGCTGCTTCTGCAGAAACTAATTTATCATTTTGATTTGCGAGAATTTTTTGTGCTGCCTGCGTAGGAACGGCTTCCGGCGCTGGCATAAAATCGGCATATGCAGATGGAAGATTATGCTCTGTTGCATCCATTCCTAAAATTTCTTCTTCTCTCGATGCCCGAAGTCCTACTGTGTGTTTTATAACCTGAAATACTATTGTCATTGTCACAGCAGTCCATGAAATCACACATAACACGCCTAATACCTGCACCCCAAGAAAAGAAGCACTTCCTCCGTAGATCAATCCCTTCCCGACCCCATCAGAGCCATCCGACAAAAATCCCAACAGAATGGTTCCCAGCATTCCATTTACGCCGTGTACCCCAACAGCTCCCACCGGATCATCTATTTTTAATTTCTGATCTACAAGTTCTATTCCAACTACTACTGCAATTCCAGAAATTATTCCTATTACCACGGCGCCGACCGGTGATACACAGTCACATCCAGCAGTAATTCCAACCAAACCGGCAAGAGAACCATTCAATGTCATGGAAACATCCGGCTTTTTATATCGAATCCATGTATAAAGCATCGTTGTCGTCGTGGCAACCGCTGCTGCCAGATTCGTATTCACAAATACCTTTCCGGCAATTTCCATAATTTCGTCACTTCCCATCCCCACTGTGGAACATCCATTGAAACCAAACCAGCAGAACCAGAGAATAAAGCATCCAAGAGCTCCCAGAGTCAGACTATGTCCCGGTATCGCCCGCGGTTTTCCATCCTTCCCATATTTTCCAATCCGCGGTCCCAAGATTGCCGCACCAATCAAAGCAGCAACCCCACCGCACATATGTACAGCGGTAGATCCTGCAAAATCGTGAAATCCCAGCTCTGACAAAAATCCTCCTCCCCAGATCCAATGAGCTTCTACCGGATAGACAATCAGGCTAATCACGGCGCTATAAAGGCAGTAGCTTGAAAATTTGGTGCGCTCTGCCATGGCACCGGATACAATAGTTGCTGACGTTGCACAAAATACGGTCTGAAAAATAAAATACGCCCAAAAAGGTACTCCCTCTGGTGAAACAGCCGCATAATTGACTGGATTCGCAATTCCTGAATAGGAACCTATAAAAGAGCCCGTTCCAAACATAATACCAAATCCGACCAGCCAAAACAATGGTGTTCCAATACACAGATCCATTAGATTTTTCATAATAATATTGCCCGCATTTTTAGCTCTGGTAAATCCCGTTTCCACCATAGCAAAACCTGCCTGCATAAAAAACACCATTGCTGCTCCTAATAAAACCCATATTGTACTAACTGCTGAATACTCCATATCATTACCTCCCTGTATTATTAGAAAACACCTAAATTTGTTTCCTATTATGCTGATTACAAACGGTTAAAAACATATCACAGTGTGCTATGTGTGCTGTTCGTCCTGTAACACACCTTTATAAAAAACAGGAATCCCGGAATCTCCGGATCTTGTTTGGTGCCAGTCAAACCAGCTGATCAGAAAGCACACTATATAATTTGAATATTTAGGAGAAATCAAAAAACCGAACAAGCACTTCGAATTTTATGGCCATAAAACAGGAAAGGCGCCTTTGAGCAGCTCGCTCAAAGACGCCTTCGTCGTTTGCTTGTCTTATATTATATTTTATTTTTTTTAAGTGTCAAGACAATTTGTGTTTTTTTCTACAAGTTTGTGAAATTTCCATCATATTACAATGATTATTTAAAATATTTCTGTGAATAGTAATGATGCTCTTTACTTTGGCCAATTTATCTCTTTACGTGTAAATGGGTGTAAAGATGATCCTGGCAATACTCATAATTTCCCTCACATTTTGAACAATAACGGAATACCAAATCCTCTCCATCCTCTTCCGTTCTTCCGCAAATAGTACAACGATGCTTTCCTCTTAATGCAGATGGATGAATCTGTCTTCTAAAGTTTTGTTTCCTTCGAATCTCTCTCGGAGAAATCCTCTTATAATTTCTTGTCATAAAGAAGAAAATAAAAAAGTTCGCAAGAGAACACAAAATAGTAACGCGGTTGCTCCAATTGCTGACATAAAAATCATATGCCAACATTGCAATATCGATATATGCCAGCCATTTGATCTTGATCGGTATGATAAAATACAATAAGACCTGCATGTCCGGAAAAGACCATGCAAATGCTAAAAAGATAGACATATTGATATAATATGTGGAAAAATAATATCCTACCATATACATATTGTTATAGTCACCCATAGCCGCATAAATCCCCGCTATGATGAAGCTTCCCAATACTGTAATGATCATACCTCCAAAAATATAAACATTGTACCGGAAGGTTCCCCATGCCTGCTCCAGAGATGAGCCGAGGGAAAAATAAAAGAACAGCATGATCACGGTAAAGATTCCCAAATCACTTGGTGGAATAAATACCCATGTAATAATTCTCCAAATCTGTCCATGCAGGATGCGATACGGGTTCAGATACAGATAATCAATCAAATCTGCAATCACACCGCTTCCACCCATCAATTGTAAAAGATATCCTATGACATATGCGCAAATCAACCATACAGAAAGATTTTTTATCGCGTACTTTCCTAGTTTCCGTTCTAATTTATTTAACATGCTTCCTCCTTTTTTGTTAACGAGTATAACTATTCTATAACCTTTTCCGTTTTTTTGCAACTATTTATTTTCTCACAGGTATAAGTATCTTTCAACGTTATGACGACAATATATTATAATGATTAGAAATCACGGCAATCAGGAGGGAAATACTATGAATAATATAAAATTATACCGCAAACGTCTTATCCCGGCAGAATGCATCTACTTAAAAGACGACATCCTGCTATATCTGGACGCCTCTAAGATCATTACCAAATGGAATGCCATACGCCCCAGAGCAGACCTGGATCATGGATATTCTTATTACATCCTTGATAAAGGAATCAAACTGAGTAAATTTTATAATTCAAAAAATGAGCTATTGTATCTCTATTTCGATATTATCCATGATACCTATCATCCAGAAGATCAATCTCATATTTTTACAGATCTGCTTGTGGATGTCATCGTCTATCCGGACGGGAAAGTCAAGGTCGTGGATCTGGATGAACTGGCAGATGCCTTCGAACAGAAACTAATCACATCGGAAGAGCTGCTGCAGTCATTGCGTCAATTAAACGAGCTGCTAACCATTATTGATTCCAACCAGCTCTCTGTATACACTGATTTCCTGGAGCAGTTCGAGACCTGACAGCTGCTTGACTCATCCCCTGCAGGACATAGACAATATATGATTTGCCCGTCAAAAGTGATCCAGCGAGCTTTTCGTGGAGAAAAACTTTTGATTGCCGAATCATATATCGTGAGCTGACAGACGATTATTTTTTAAACTGTAATTTTTATGGTCTTTTCACTTGCGCAGTATTTCTGATAGTCTATTCCTGCTGCCCGAAACATCTTTTTGGCAGCAATCGTTGCAGGGGATGCGGCATATTTATCCTCTGCATAAATTACTTTTTTTATTCCTGATTGAATGATTGCTTTTGCACATTCATTGCAGGGAAATAGCGTTACATAAAGGATAGTGTCTTCCAGACTTCCCCCGCGAAAGTTCAATATCGCATTTAATTCTGCGTGCGTAACATATGGATATTTGTTATCCGGTGCTTCTCCATCCCGATTCCATGGAAATTCATCATCGGAACATCCGCTTGGAAATCCATTATAGCCCATGGAAAGAATTTTATGGTCTTTTCCTACAATACAGGCTCCTACCTGCGTATTAGGATCCTTGGATCTCATGGAAGACAGCTCAGCCACCCCCATAAAATACTCATCCCATGTAATATAATCTGTCCGTTTTTTATTCTTTCTCTCCGTATCCTTCTTTTCTTCCATTCTGCTTCAACCTTTATCTCTTCTATTTCATGGTTACATACTATTCACTATCAGCTTGTGGAAAGAGCGATTTACCGTTTTCCGGCACTTCCTCATTCAACTTTTTCACAAATTTGGTAATATAATTATCCAATTCCTCATAACATTTTCCATAGTCTGCCAACGCTTTTCCGTAGGGGTCATAGACATCTCCTTCTTCCCCTGCCAATTCAGAAATCAAATATACATTTTTAGCATTTGCAAACTCCTTAAAAATCGTCTGCCTATCCTCTTCATTCATTACAACGATCAGATTATCAATAGAAAAATCCTCTTCTAACAACTGCGAAGACTGATGATCTTTCAAAGACATCCCATTGCTCATCATAATAGCTTCTACTTTTGGATTAATCGGACTTTGAAACAAAACAACTAATCCTCGGCTTTCTATAATGGATGGAGAATGAAGAAATTTATTTTTCATAATCCCTGCTGCCATGGGAGCACGGCATGTATCATTGGAACAAACAAAAATGATCTTGTCATATTTATTCATTTTTCCACCTCCAATATCCGTTTATATTCATTAACGAAAACGATCGGCCACGCCTCCTAACATTTTATTATTTTCTGTCCAGCTGCTTTCCTTAACCGATTCATGATCGCTGTTCCCATCGTTGGTGTTTCAAATACTTCCGAAAAAATAACCTCTGCTTTTTCCTCATCAAATTCCCTTAAAATGCGGTATAAATTGTGTGCTATTGTTTCTTCCTGTTTCAACGAACCTGCTATTTTCAGAATTTCCAGCGGATGCGATTCTTTTTTTAGATGTTCCAAATACCAATTTTTATGCTCCTCACAGGAAATGATTCCTACCCGTTTTCCCTGCATTTCTTCTTGATCTGCTAATTCTATGATTTTTTCTGCTGCAATTTTTTCTTTTCCTTCTACCAGCATCATCTCTGCCCTGGGTGCGTAATGACGGTATTTCATTCCCGGTGCCTTAGGATGCAGCGTGCCCTGATCTGGAAGAAGTCCTCGATCCATTTCTACCTGTTCCAGCACCTGCCGAAGCATCTGTTCATTGATATAACCAGGTCTTAGAATAACAGGCGGGGAGACTGTCATATCCACAATCGTAGATTCCAGACCTATTCCAACCTCTCCCCCATCCAGAATCATTTCAATTTTTCCTTTTAGATCTTCATAAACATGCTCCGCCATAGTAGGACTTGGCCTTCCCGAACGATTTGCGCTCGGTGCTGCAATAAACCCTCCCGACGCCTGAATAAATTCCAAGGCCAGATCATGATTTGGCATACGAACCGCTACCGTATCCAGCCCTCCGGTAGTCTGCGCCGGAACACAATCTTTTTTTTGAAAAATCATGGTAAGCGGTCCTGGCCAAAAAGCTTCTGCCAGCCGATACGCCTCTTCTGGAACGTCTTTTACTATTTTCTCCAAATCTTCCATAGCGCAGATATGTACAATCAATGGGTTATCCGACGGTCTTCCTTTTGCCTCATATATTTTTTCTGAGGAGTGCGGATTTAAAGCATCTCCTCCCAATCCATAGACTGTTTCTGTTGGAAATGCGACCAGCCCACCCTGCCGGATAATTTCTCCCGCTTGTTTCAGATATTCCCTCTTGATTTTTCCACGCTCTGCTTTTATCACCATTGTTTCCAAAATTATTTCACCCGTTTCTATTTCTCTAAATATTTTATGATTCCCTTGCAGATCACCTCAGCAATCTGTTTTTGATATTCTTCAGAAGATAACAGCTTTGCCTCTTCCCAATTGGACAAAAATCCACATTCTACAATGACCGTAGGGGATGAGGTCTTTTTTAGCATATAATAATTATCATTTGACTTGATCTGCCTCGCACGATCCTCACCTACAAAGAGATTCAATTCTTCCTGAATACATTCTGCTGCGCTTTTCCCTTCGGGCGATTCTTCATAATAAAAGACCTGTGGTCCATCTACCGACTCATCCTCAAAACTGTTCTGATGAATACTCACTGTCAGCATTGGATTTTCCTGAGAAATAATCTGACAGCGTTTCTGCATATCCTCTGCCTTTTTATTATATGCCTTTTCGCTATACAGACCATTATCATCCTCTCTGGTCATGGAAACCTTGATTTTTTCCTGCTCCAGATATCCTTTGAGCTTTTTCGATATCTGAAGATTGATTTCCTTTTCCAAGGAATTGTTGATTCCTAGTTTTCCGCTATCTATTCCACCGTGTCCCGGATCTATCACGATCCCTTCCTGATTTGATGCCACTGCTCCCGCCAAGATTCCATCTTCCTTTGATACAAAGACCAATGCTGCCAAAAGCAGTACTGCCATGATGAACTCCCATGTTTTTTTCTGCATATAGAATATCCTCTTTTTTACTGTCATTAATATTCTATGCCAGTCTTTGATTTTGGTACCAAAAGGGAACGAACTCTTTAGTCTAAGGATATGATGTCCCAAATATCTTCTGTCTCAAATCCCAGGACCCAGCATGCTACTCCCGCAATGCTGCTTTCCCGAATCACTTTCATTTTTCTCGTAATAGAGGACTGATCCTCCATCCAGATTTTGCAGGTCTTCCCTTCTTTTTCGTAGGAAACAAAATTCTGTCCGCAATCCTCCAGCCATGTCGGGGTAAGATGATTCTCCTTTAAAATTTCTGCCTGACGTCCCATTCCGATTGCCTGACTATCTGTTCCTTCAGAATCGCTCATCCAGACTCTGGTATAAAACGGAATCCCACAGATTACTTTTCTTTCCGGAACCTCCTCAATGGTTTTCTCGATCCCATCCCTGACATAGCCAATCGAGGACACCGAGCCTTCTTCTGATCCAGCATAATGTTCATCATATGCCATGACGACTACATAGTCTGCAATAATTCCCTGTTCCTCTCTATTATAATACTCATTATACGAAAATGGAACATAATTATCTACAGACAAAATTCGACTCTGTTTTCGGCATTCAATAGATAATTCCCGCAAAAACTCTATATATTCATCTGCCAGCTCCTGCGGTACCTGCTCAAAATCAACATTAATCCCATCAATATCATACTCTCCTAATTTCTCCATAATATTAGAAACCAGACGCTTCCGTTTTGAGGTATAGCTTAAAATCTGGCTCAAATCTGTCTCCAGATCGATGTTATTAATCAACGCCCAGACCTGCTTTCCCCTCTTATGAACATATTTTACATATGTTTCGCTGGCAATATTCTGAATATTCCCTTCATTATCCGAAAGCACGAACCATGTCGGCGCTACGACTGTAATATTTTTCGTCTTGGGAAGGATCTGTTTAATCGCATCATTTTCTTCCTGTTTAAATACGTGATGCCAGGCTAATACGACAGGCTCATCCAATGAGATATTTTCATAGACCACATCCTGATATTCATGAGATGGGACAATCTCCTCTTGAGCCGTCAAATCCTTATTTTTTATATATCCCTTTAATCCATTCTGTTTTTTTACAACAGACCAGTTTTCTCCTGCCTCTACCAATCTGACCTGTTCGCCTTTTTGTACCTCTGATACCACAGGTGACTTTACTCCTCCGCGTAATCGAATCGCACTGTCTTTTTCCACTTCAAATTGAATATACGGTTCCCATGACGTACTGAGATAGACATAGTTCGGATCCTGATAAATCTGATATTCTATATCGGTATGATCCATAATATAAGGCAGGGAAATATATACCTTGTCCTCCTCGACATGAAAAATATATCTTTCCTGTGCAGTCTGATCCAGTCCCATCATTTGCATTTTATCGTTTATAGATGTTTCTAACAGTTCCTCTGGCGTTGTAAATAATAGTAGTTTTTCATTTTTATCCCAATAAATCCTTGGATTGAGCTTTTCATGTACAAATTCATAATCCAAATAAATCGTATTTTCAAATTCTTTAGCATTTTCTTCTCTGATTTCATTATCTAAAATAATTCCATATGCGCCATTAGATTGAATATTCAGATAGGATATCATATCTGCCGGCTCATTATTATAAGAATATCTGTTATATAAAAAAACTCCGCCTGTTATCACTGCGATCATAAATGCAGCCGTTAGTATGCGAAATATGATTTTTCCTGTGTTTCGTTTTTTTTGATTTTCTGTTATGTCGTTTTCTGGTTCTTTTACTGATTCCTCTACTGTTTTTTCTGTCAATTCTTCCGATGCTTTTTCTTCCGATTCTTCGGGTTCTTTTTCTTCCGATTCTTC
>CADBUD010000078.1 GCA_902797785.1 uncultured Lachnospiraceae bacterium | reverse complement strand
TTGTGGGGCACAGCATGTGTCTTTTTTTTCAAGGTTTCTAAGGGACCGGGAGGAAACAAATGTGAAAGTAAAAGGAAGAAAGAAGCTTGTGGGATAGTGGCTGTGAATAGTAACCAGCGCAACCGATAAAATAATCTGAAACTTGTATTAGGGATTGTGTTTTATGCAGGGGGTATGATATAATGATAAAAATGCCTTCGCAAGAGAGCATTTTTAAGCATTCGGAATACAATGGAGGACATGAATATGAAAGTAAAACGTATTCTTTCCGCATTCTTCATCATCGGTCTGTTATGTCTGATGGGAGGCTGTGGCAGTGCCAAACAGGAATCAGGAGCAATCGTATTAAAAGCAGGATTTTCCACTGGAGAGTCCGATCCAAGAGTCATTGCGACCCAGCTGTTCAAAGAAGAAGTTGAGGCGCAGACCGAGGGAAGGATTACAATCGAGATCCATTCGGATGGAGAGCTGGGAGCAGATTCAGAGCTGATCAGCGGGGTGGTAAATGGAGAAATCGACATTACTGCTTCGAGCGCGGGAAATTTTGCGAGCTATGCTCCAAATGTTGGAGTTTCGGCATTCCCGTTTTTATTTGATGATTTTGAGCAGGCATGGGATTTTGTTGACAGCGAGGAAGAAACTGAGGCAGAGCAGGAGCTTTCGGATTATAATATTAAAGTCCTGGGGCACTATGACAATGGATTCCGCTGTGTCACGACCTCCGAGCAGGCGGGACCGGTCAATGCCGTAGAGGACATGAACGGACTGGTCATTCGTACTCCGGAAAATCAGATCGTGATGCAGACCATGCTGATGCTTGGGGCAGAGCCAAAGGTGTTGGATTTCACAGAAGTATATGATGCCTTAAAGAATCAAAAGTTCGATGCCCAGGAAAATCCGATTCCGGTCATTTATAACAGCAAACTATACGAGGTCCAGAAAAATCTGGCAATTACGAATCACAGCTATGATGTCATGCCGTTCGTGATCAGAAAGGATGTCTGGGAAGGGCTTTCGGCGGAGGATCAGGATATTTTGCTGAAAGCGGCAAAAAAAGCGCAGGAAAAAGACAGGGAGCTCATCAAAAATCAGACCGAGGAGTACATCCAAAGGCTGGAGGAAGAAGGCATGACCATCACCTATCCGGATCTGGACGAATTTAAAGAGGCGACAGCGCCGGTATTTGATTCTTTCAAAGACACCTATAATATCGATCTGTTAGAAAAAATCAGATAATCAGAAACCGTCGGATATATTCATGAACAAAATGGTTTGCTGTTTTGTTCGACAGGCAGTCGTGGAGGGAGAATGTCATGATCCTAAAAATAGTTTATCTGATTTTCACATTGATTTCCATAGCAAATCTTGTAATGACGTTGATGAATAAAAGGCGGAATCCCGGCTTTATTCTGCTGGCATTTGTTATACTCATCAGCGATCTGATCTGCATCGTCGTACAGGATTGTAAAGATATCCTGCTGGCCAAGAAAATCCTGACCATATATTATATTGTACATGCATGGTATTATTTCGGCGTCCTGTGGATGGGATCTTTTCTATGCAGAAATAAGCACTATCGCTTATATCATTTGCTGTCACTGTTCATTACCGTGGCACAGAGCGCATTTCTGATTGGTAATATGATGAGAAATGCGTTCATGCCGGTCTCTAAGCATATCCTGTGGGGAACCTCATGGTGGATCGCAGGAGAGACAAAAGGGGGGAGTGCCGCTCTTTTTACATCGGTTTTTTCTATCTATCGAGTTCTGTTTTTCCTGAATATCCTGTTGATTTTTGGACTTCTTATATTTTTTTGTGTCCGTTCAGCGCGTCTCTTCCGGGCGAGGCTCTACACGATTCTTTTGCTTCATGTCGTGTTTTCCGTCATTGAGATTTATAGCGGCATAAATTACTGGCCGGTCTGGATCTCGGGAGTTGCGATGAATCTGGTCTGTATGGTCAGTGTCTTTTTTGCTAATTACTATTCCGACCGGAAGCTTCGTGACTGGTCCGTGATGAAATTTGCCAATGAAATGAGCGACGGGTTCATCCTTTACAATGAGTATGAAGATCAGATTCATATCAATGACCGGTTAAAGCATACCCTTTCAAAGGAGCTGGTGGACAGCTTTTTGGAAAAGAAGAATCTGGATGAATGGATCGAGGATACGATCGTAGTGGAGAATATTGAGGTCTTACAGTGTGAAAAGGACGGCAGAGAGATTTATTTCCGGGTCAGAAAAGAGGAGCTTTCCGAAAAGGATGATTTTTTGGGAACAATCTATATTCTTCATGATACGACCGAGTCGATTTTAGAACTGCGGGCGATGGAAAGAGCCAATGCGGAGCTGGAGCGCGCGGCCAGGATGAAATCTGACTTTCTGGCGAATATGTCCCATGAGCTTAGGACGCCGATGAATGCAGTGATCGGAATGGCAGAGATTGCCTTGCGGGATCAGCTTTCGCCGCAGATTCGGGATTATCTGCAGCAGATCCAAAATTCCGGAAAGAACCTGCTAAATATTATCAATGATATTTTGGATTTTTCCAAAATCGAAGCAGGAAAGATGGAAATCCTGCCGGATGCTTATGAACCGTTATCCGAGATCCATGATATTGCCAATGTCCTGGTGACCCGGATCGGGGATAAAAAGGTAGAACTCTTCGTTATTGTGGATCCGAATATGCCTCATCTTCTGGAAGGGGATGCCATGAGGATACGCCAGATTCTGATCAATCTGGCAAATAATGCGATCAAATTCACCAAAGAAGGGATGGTCCAGATACAGATCCGGTGTGAGGAGCTGTCCGGAGATGAAATCATGGTACATTTCCATGTGATCGATACCGGCCAGGGAATCAAAAAAGAGGACATGGACAAATTGTTTGTCAGCTTCCAGCAGGTAGATTCAAAAAGGAACCGGTCAATCGAAGGAACCGGTCTGGGACTGGCTATCTCGAAGCGGCTTTGTGAGGCGATGGGCGGAACGATTGGCATGACCAGTGAATATGGCAAAGGATCGGATTTTTATTTCAGTATTCCACAAAAGGTGCTCGACGCCACAAAGGAATTAATGATTCAGGAGGCAGAGCGAAAATATGTCTTCGTCATGAATGAAGAGCAGAAAATGCTTGATATGTTCTTTGAAGAAATGAGTCGTTTTGGAGTGAAAGGAGAGGAGGTTCACAGCCTCCTGGAATTTCAGCCGAAAAAGGAGAAAAATTATTTCTTTTTTGGAGAAAACCGCTACGATGATAAAATCAGGGCACTGCTCGACCGCTATCCGGAGGTCACCGGGGTGATTCTGGTGGATTTTGATTCCGAATTTAAACCGGATCGGAGGAATTTGAAAATCTTACGACGACCGGAAACGACGCTTGCGATGGTCATGATTTTAAATGATCAGGATAGCCGGGAGTATTTGGCAGAGACCACGGATGTCTTTCGGATTGATTTTATCGCGCCGGCGGCAAGGATTCTGCTCGTAGATGATAACGCTATCAATATCACGATTGCAGAAGGATTGATGAAGCCGATCCAGGTGCAGTGTGTCAGTGTAAAGAGCGGAAAGGAAGCTATCGAACGTTTAAAACAGGAAACCTTTGATCTTGTCTTCATGGATCATATGATGCCGGAGATGGATGGAATTGAAGCGACAAGGATCATCCGGGAAACGATTCCTTTCGCCAAAGACCTGCCGATCATCGCTCTGACGGCCAATGTCATGGAAGGAGCCAAAGAGCAGTTCCTTAAAGCCGGAATGAATGATATGGTGGCCAAGCCAATCGATATCAGAGAACTGATTACCAAGCTAAAGACATGGCTTCCGAAGGAAAAGATTCAAAAAGGAGAGCCGCCAAAGGAAGAGGCAAACGCAGGAAACGTGAAGGAAAATGAAGCTGGAATGGAAGCTTATGAAGGGTTGAATTACGAAAAGGCGCTTCAGACATTGGGATCCTTAGATTTATATGAAAAGATCGTAAGGGAATATTACCGCTCCGGAGAATTCAAATATGAAGATATCCGTGCATCGTATGACCGGGAGGAATGGGATCTATATACCATAAAGGTACATGCGTTAAAGAGCAGCTCCAGGCAGATCGGGGCAGAAGAGCTTGGGGCGATAGCAGAATGGATGGAAAAGGCAGGAAAGACCGGAGATCTTGACGCGATCCGGGAACATACCGGAGAGCTTCTATTGCTCTTTCGGGAGGTGCTTTCGCGGCTGGCTCCCTATTTTAAGGAAGAAGAGCCCAAGGAAGCTGACCTTCCGGAAATTTCAGGCGATCAGCTAAAGGAAATTTTCGACCGGCTCTACGAGGCCTGTGATGAGCTGGATATGACGGAAATGGAAGAAGCAGCGAATGAATTAAAGCAGTACGCTTATCCGGAGAGCATAAAGGAAAAAATGAAATCATTATATCGTGCCGTGGATGAACTGGATGTGGAGGTCTGCCAGGAAATCATTCAGGAAATATTGGAGCACTATAGGGAGGGGGACTGTGAATAGTAACATTTGTTTTCCATAAAACATACAGAATAAGAAGAAATTTTTACTACAAATAAGTACAATAATAACAAAATTACAAAAGAAAAGGTAAATTGTCAAATTATCTGACAATTCAGCAAATATTTCCTATTTACAAAAGAAGAAAAACGTTGTATAGTAAAAGAAGTTAAAAAACGACCATTCTAAATCGCGAAAGATAAGCTTTCCGGGAGATGCTCAAGGAATGATGGGGCAGCTCCCAGGGTACAAAAGATAATATATGAAAAGGAAGCCATACAGGTAGAGACAAAACTGAATAAAGAAAGGACGATTCTATGAATGCAAAAAGTCTGAATCGTGTTCCGGACAAGGGCTTGTATGATCCGAGGTTCGAGCATGATAATTGCGGGATTGGTTCCGTGGTAAATATCAAAGGAATCAAAACACATGAGACCGTAGAAAATGCATTAAAAATAGTTGAAAACTTAGAGCACCGTGCCGGCAAAGACGCCGAAGGCAAAACTGGTGATGGAGTAGGGATTCTCTTACAGATTTCCCATAAATTCTTCCAGAAATCAGTGAAAGCCTTCGGTATTTTTTTGCCCAAAGAGCGGGAATACGGCATTGGGCAGTTCTTTTTCCCACAGGATGAGAGAAAGCGCAGCCGTGCCAAAAAGATGTTTGAGATCATTGTACAAAAAGAAGGAATGGAGTTTTTAGGATGGAGAGAGGTGCCTGTCGCACCGGAGCATCTCGGAAAAAAAGCACGGGATAAGATGCCGTATATCCTGCAGGGATTTGTGAAAAAGCCGCAGGAGGTCGAGCAGGGAATTGCGTTTGACCGGAAGCTCTATATTGTTCGCCGGGTATTTGAACAGAGCGCGGAGGATACCTATGTCTGCTCCTTGAGCAGTCGGACCATCGTGTATAAAGGCATGTTCCTGGTAAAACAGCTCCGTCAGTTCTTCAAGGATCTGCAGGATCCGGATTATGAATCAGCAATTGCTACAGTACATTCTCGGTTCAGTACCAATACGAATCCCAGCTGGGAACGGGCGCATCCGAATCGATTTATCGTACATAACGGAGAAATCAATACGATCCGGGGGAATGCAGACAATATGCTCGCAAGAGAGGAGACGATGGAATGCGGCGCCTTAAAGGGGGAGCTTCATAAGGTTCTTCCGGCAATCAATGCTTCCGGTTCAGATTCGGCGATGCTGGACAATGCCCTGGAATTTATGGTGATGAGTGGGATGGATCTGCCGTTGGCGGTGATGGTGACCATTCCGGAGCCATGGGAGAACAACCACACCATGACACAGCGGCGCAGAGATTTTTATCAGTATTACGCGACCATGATGGAGCCGTGGGATGGTCCGGCGTCGATTCTGTTCAGTGATGGGGATATCATGGGAGCTGTTCTGGACCGGAACGGATTACGTCCTTCCCGTTATTATATCACAGAAGACGATCAGCTGATTTTATCCTCCGAGGTAGGCGTGCTGCCGATTCCGCCGGAAAAGATCATAAAAAAAGAGCGGCTTCGTCCGGGAAAAATGCTGTTGGTAGACACGAAAAAGGGACAGGTGATCAATGACGATGAGCTAAAGGAATATTATGCGGGGAAACAGCCTTATGGGGAATGGATCGACCGTTATTTAGTCCATCTTCACCAGCTTCGGATTCCGAATCAGCGCGTACCGGAGCTTTCCCGGGAAATGCGGGCAAAAATGCAGAAGGCCTTCGGTTATACCTATGAAGAACTGATGACCTCCATTCTGCCAATGGCCCAGAATGGAGCGGAGGCGACGGCTGCGATGGGAATTGATACCCCGCTGGCCGTGCTTTCTAAAAAGCATCAGCCGTTGTTTCATTATTTCAAGCAGCTGTTCGCACAGGTCACGAATCCGCCGATCGATGCGATTCGGGAGGAAATCGTGACATCGACATCAAGTTATATTGGAAAAGACGGAAATCTGCTGGAGGAAAAACCAATCAATTGCCAGGTATTGAAGGTGAAAAATCCGATTTTGACCAATACCGATCTTTTAAAAATCAAAGCGATGAAGGTCGAGGGCTTCCGCGTGGCAGAGATTCCAATTACCTATTATAAAAGCACGTCGCTGGAAAAGGCAATTGACCGTCTTTTTGTCGAGGCAGACAGAGCCTATCGGGATGGAGCGAATATTTTGATCTTGTCAGACCGGGGCGTGGATGAGAACCATGTGGCGATTCCGTCACTGCTTGCGGTTTCAGCTCTGCAGCAGCATCTGGTCAATACCAAAAAACGGACTTCGGTCGCTATGATCTTGGAGAGCGGAGAGCCGCGAGAGGTTCATCACTTTGCAACGCTTCTGGGGTATGGCGCCTGTGCGATCAACCCATATCTGGCACAGGAATCCATTAAGGAACTGGTCGAGGATCATGTCCTGGATAAGGATTACTATGCTGCGGTGGATGATTATAACCATGCGGTCCTGCATGGAATTGTCAAGATCGCATCCAAAATGGGAATCTCTACGATTCAGTCCTATCAGGGCTCCCAGATTTTTGAGGCTATCGGAATTGGAAAAGATGTGATCGATAAATACTTTACGAATACGGTCAGCCGGATCGGCGGGATTTCGATCAAGGATATTGAGGAAGATGTGGAAGAACTTCATTCTGGCGCCTTTGACCCACTAGATCTCGAGTCAGATCTGACGCTTAATAGCATCGGGGGACATAAAATGAGGGGAGCCGGAGAGGAGCATTTATACAATCCGGTAACGATTCATTTGCTGCAGGAGGCGACAAAGCGCGGGGACTACGCCTTGTTCAAGGAATATACGAGCGCCGTCAATGAGGAGAGCCGGACGATGAATCTTCGGGGACTATTGGATTTTCATTATCCAAAGCAGCCGATTCCATTGGAAGAGGTCGAGAGTGTTGACAGCATCGTGACCAGGTTCAAGACCGGAGCGATGTCCTACGGCTCCATTTCTCAGGAGGCGCATGAGACACTGGCGATTGCAATGAACCAGCTTCATGCCAAATCAAATTCCGGAGAGGGAGGAGAAAGTCTGGAACGATTGGAGATCGGACCAGATGGGCAAGACCGTTGCTCTGCCATCAAACAGGTGGCGAGCGGACGATTTGGCGTGACGAGCCGCTATCTGGTCAGTGCCAAGGAGATTCAGATCAAAATGGCACAGGGAGCAAAGCCGGGGGAGGGCGGACATCTTCCGGGCGGAAAGGTCTATCCATGGATTGCCAAGACCAGACATTCCACGACAGGAGTTTCTTTGATCTCGCCTCCTCCGCATCATGATATCTATTCGATCGAAGATCTGGCACAGCTGATTTATGATCTGAAAAGCGCAAATAAGGATGCCAGGATCTCGGTGAAATTAGTTTCGGAAAGCGGCGTGGGAACGGTCGCGGCCGGAGTAGCAAAAGCCGGAGCCCAGGTCATCCTGATTTCCGGATATGATGGAGGAACCGGAGCCGCGCCGCGAAGCTCGATCCACAATGCAGGACTTCCGTGGGAGCTGGGACTTGCCGAGACGCATCAGACCTTGATTCAAAATGGCCTGCGCAATAAAGTCCGGATCGAGACCGATGGAAAGCTGATGAGTGGAAGAGACGTTGCCATTGCAGCCATTCTGGGAGCAGAGGAATTTGGTTTTGCGACGGCACCATTGGTCACGATGGGCTGTGTGATGATGCGGGTCTGCAATCTGGATACCTGTCCGGTCGGTATCGCGACCCAGAATCCAAAGCTTCGCAAACGCTTCCGCGGAAAACCGGAATATGTTGTCAACTTTATGAGATTCATCGCCAAGGAATTGAGAGAATATATGGCAAAGCTTGGCGTTCGTTCTGTGGATGAACTGGTCGGACGATCCGATTTGTTAAAGAGAAAAGAAGGAAAGGAAAAGCGGTTTGACGGAATCGATCTATCCCGTATTCTGGAAAATCCTTATGCCGGACAAAAGGATCAGAGAATTTTTGAACCGAAAAAGGTCTATGACTTTGAATTAGAAAAGACCCTGGATGAAAAAATTCTTTTAAAAGCCCTGGACTCCGCGCTTAAACAGGGACAGAAACGAAGTCTGGAGGTGGACGTTGGAAATACCGACCGTGCCTTTGGAACCATTCTGGGCTCAGAAATCACCAAACGCTTTAAGGATACTTTAGCAGAGGATACCTATACGATTCTCTGTCATGGTGCCGGCGGTCAGAGCTTTGGAGCGTTTATTCCGAAGGGATTGACGCTGGAACTGATCGGTGACAGCAATGATTATTTTGGAAAAGGATTATCGGGAGGAAAGCTGATTGTTTATCCACCAAAAGGAATCCGCTATCCTGCAGAAGAGAATATCATCATTGGAAATGTAGCGCTTTATGGAGCAACGAGCGGAGAAGCTTTTATTAATGGTGTCGCGGGAGAGCGTTTCTGTGTGCGGAATTCCGGAGCAAGGGCTGTCGTGGAAGGTGTCGGAGACCATGGCTGTGAATATATGACAGGGGGACGGGTCGTGATCCTTGGCACGATCGGAAAGAATTTTGCAGCAGGAATGAGCGGCGGAATCGCCTATGTGCTCGACGAGCAGAATAACATTTATACGAAGGTAAATAAGGAAATGGTAAATCTGGAAGAGGTTTCCAACAAATATGATGTCCTGGAATTAAAAGAGATGATTGAAGAGCATGTAGCGCTGACAAATTCTGAAAAGGGCAAGGAAATCTTAAGACATTTCGAAACTTATTTGCCAAAATTCAAAAAAATCATGCCGTTTGATTACCAACGGGTGTTAAAAACCATCGGACAGATGGAGGAAAAGGGACTGAGCAACGATCAGGCACAGATCGAGGCATTCTACACCAATGCAAGGAACCTGTAAATCGTTACGGAATAGGAGGTTTTAAGAGTGGGAAAGTCAACAGGTTTTATGGAATATCAGAGAAAGGTCAGTGAGACCATCCCGCCGTTGGAGCGGATTAAGAATTTTAAGGAATTTCATCGCCCTCTTCCCCTGGAGCAGCAAAAACTCCAGGGGGCGAGGTGCATGGACTGCGGGGTTCCCTTCTGCCAGTCAGGAATGACGATCATGGGGATGACGACCGGCTGCCCTCTTCATAATCTGGTGCCGGAGTGGAATGACCTGATCTACCGGGGAAATTTGGAATACGCATATAAACGATTAAAGAAGACGAACAATTTCCCGGAGTTTACTTCCAGAGTATGTCCGGCGCTTTGTGAGAAGGCATGTACCTGTGGTTTACATGATGATCCGGTCAGTGTGCAGGAAAATGAACGAGGGATTATCGAATATGCATATGAGCATGGATATGCGGCAGCAAAGCCGCCAAAGACACGGACCGGGAAAAAAATCGCTATTGTGGGATCTGGTCCCTCCGGATTGGCAGCGGCAGACCAGCTGAATAAACGGGGGCACTCAGTAACCGTTTATGAACGGGAGGATCGTCCCGGCGGACTGCTGATGTATGGAATCCCGAATATGAAGCTGGATAAATCGATCATCAAACGGAAAATCGATATCATGAAGGAAGAAGGGGTCGAGTTCATCTTCCAGACAGAGATTGGGAAACAGCTGAAGGGAAAAGAACTGATAAAGCAGTATGACAGTGTGATCTTAGCCTGCGGCTCCGCCAATCCGAGAGATATCAAAGTGCCGGGACGGGAGGCACAGGGCATCTATTTTGCCGTGGATTTCTTAAAAGCGATGACGAAGCATCTCCTGGACGCAGAAGGAAAGGGAAAGCCAAAGATTTCCGCTAAGGGGAAAAATGTCGTGATCATTGGCGGAGGAGATACGGGAAACGACTGTGTCGGAACCTGTATCCGTCAGGGAGCAAAATCGGTCATCCAGCTGGAAATGATGCCGCAGCTTCCAAAACAGAGGGCAGAGAGCAATCCATGGCCGGAATGGCCAAGGGTCTTAAAAACAGACTATGGACAGGAAGAGGCAATTGCTGTTTTTGGGGCAGACCCGCGAAGATATCAGACAACAGTGAAGGAATTCGTAAAAGATAAAGAAGGAAAGTTAAAAAAGGTCATTACCGTAAAGCTGGAGCAGAAGGTAGATGAAAAGACCAAAAGACGGAGCATGGTCGAGGTGAAGGGCTCTGAGCAGACGCTGGAAGCCGACATGGTGCTGATTGCTGCCGGATTTTTAGGGAGCGAAAAATTTGTAGCGGATTCCTTCGGCGTAAAGCTGAACGAACGGACGAATGTGGATACCGAGCCGGAAAGATACCGCACGAATGTGGAAAAGGTATTTACGGCAGGAGATATGCATCGGGGACAGTCCCTGGTAGTCTGGGCGATATGTGAGGGAAGACGCGCAGCAAGGGAGGTCGATGAGTGGCTGATGGGGTATAGCAATATCGGGATGTGATACGATTTCGAGACCGGTCTTGACAGATTAAAATCGCCAAGGTAGAATATAAAGGGAAATTCGCGCCCACTTCCCCGGATTTTCACATTCTGTGCGCCTTCTGGGAGCAAAATACGCTTGAAAATACCTTGTGGGATAGCGGCTGTGAATAGTATTTTTTTATATTCAAGAAAATGACAACGGGAAAGGAGGCTCTTACCACAATGAGCAATCAAAATATGTTTAATAATTCCCATGTACTTTCATGGCTGGAGTATTTTTCTGACAACACGGAGGTCGATTTGGAGCATGTCAAGATTTTAGATATTACCAGGAAAAATAAAAATCTGATTCCGACGGTAGAAGCGCACCGCAGTGTCTTAGTATTTACCGAAGCCGGACATAAGGATATTTTCTACAGGATGTTCAATGCCGGCTTAGGAGACTGTACCGTAATCTACAATGAAGGAAGCGAACCATCCGGCCCGATCAAAAAAAGTCAGGTCTCCGATATGATCGATCGTGGAATCAATGCTTCCGCCGGGATGCTCATCCTAAATCCGGAGGCAAGGAGCACCCTAAAATTCGGTATGGATAACCGGGTGTTCGCAAGCGGTTCCGTCCGCTATGTAGGTTCTGAAATCCGGGCGATCATTTTATCAAAAATGCAGATCAATGAAGGAAAAAATATCTGTGTCATCTCAGGGGAATCCATAGCTGTCGAGGCGGCGATCCTGGATGGCGAAGGGACGGTCATTGCTGTAGAATATAATGCGAATGACAGAAATACGCTCGAGGACAATGTGACAAGGTTCGGTCTGAACAATGTCGATATCATCGATCATGTGGATGAGGAAACGATGAAGGGCCTGCCAATCCCGGATGTGACCATGCTGGTCGCTTCTGCGAGCATGGAGCAGGAGATGAAATGCCTGTTAAAGCTCAATCCGGAAATGGAATTTGTCATCTATACCCTGGATTTTGTTGTAGCAGCCTCGATGCCGGCATTATGCAAGGAGCTTGGCATCCGTGATCCGGAGATCATTCAGGTCAGTGTCTCCAAGCTGACCAGCAAGCATACCTATCAGACCCAGCCGGCTCCATGGCTGATCAGCTGCAAGGCGGGAGAGTAGGGAACTGTGCATCAATAGCCTACACATTCTGCATAGCAACGATAGTTTTGAAGCAAGACCCGCTGTAAAAAGCGGGTCTTTTTTGCGTCTCGCATTTGGTACAATAGGAAACGGATCCATTCGTTTCCTATCACTATGCAGGAATCTTCTGTTACTATTCACAGTCCTCCTCCCGGCATTCGGATTTCCCGCTGCTTCGCAGCAGGAAAATTTGATAAATAAAACAGCTTCTTACGTGCAAGCACGACGAATCTCTTTCATTTATCAAATTGACTGTGAATAGTAAC
>CADBUD010000077.1 GCA_902797785.1 uncultured Lachnospiraceae bacterium | reverse complement strand
TCTAACGACGATAGAAGATGTCATCTATATGGGAATGAAGAATGACTTATCCTATATTGTAACAGATAAGATCTCCCTGTACAGCACACTGAATATTAACGAGCACCAATCAACGCAAAATCCGAATATGCCGATCCGTGAATTTATGTATTCAGCAAGGCTGTATGATAAGTATCTGAAAATGAATAAGAAGAATCCGTACAGTTCAACGATCATCCCCCTGCCGATTCCGAAGCTGGTGGTCTTATACAACGGACGGACAGATGTTCCGGATGAAACCATCATGAGACTGTCAGATGCGTTCAAGGCACAGATCAGAGAAAATCTTATCTCATCAAAAGAAAATGCCGATACCATCAAGGAAGAGGATCTTGCAAAAGAAGTCGAGGCGATTTTTGAGAAGGCTTCCCCTGATATTGAAGTGACAGTAAGGATGGTCAATATCAATTACGGACGGAGCAAAAAGATTCTTTCGGCATGCGAGCCGCTTAAGGAATATGCCTGGCTGATAGAACAGATCCGGAGCAATCTCCATGCCGGAATGGAGATTGGGAAGGCCGCAAACAAGGCACTTGATGATATGCCGGATAAGTTTGATTTAAAGGAACAGTTAATAGCGCATAAGGCGGAGGGCGCTAAACGTCCGGTGGACGTTTGTTAAGCGCGGACCGTAATGGAATGGAGACGATAGGTATGTGGATTAATGAATATAATGAAGAAGAGACCATGCAGATGTTCAAGGAAGAAGGACGGCAGGAAGGACGGCAGGAGGGACGGCAGGAGGGACGGCAGGAGGGAGAAAATCTTCTTGCCTCCCTTATCAACAAACTGCTTTCTCTTGGCAGAAATGACGATGTCCTAAAAGTCACCAATGATCCTGCATTCAGAGACAGCTTATACGTTCAGTTTGGATTAAAATAACCGCAGACTTCATCGAGTAGGCGAGAGAAAATGCCGACTGGATTCGTTCTTTGCCCCTAAAACAGCTCAACGGAAATGCCTCACAGCATTTCCGTTGAATTTAACTTCTTATATGAGCGCAGCGGCTCTTTCATCTCTGTGAAGACGGAATCCATTATCGATCCCGTTGATCTTCATTCAGGCCAAATAAATCATTCTCCGTCCTTACTTCACTGTCACTTTTATTTTCTTCGCCAGACCGTTCCTAGCATAGACATAGAACAGTGGCGATTGAAGTGATTTTCGATTTCCAGTCTGCCTTTTGTGAAACGCCATTGACTAGGTATTTCAGGTTTGCTGTCTATCCAACTCGAAGAACCAGTGATTTCTTATTACATCTTGTTCTTGCAATGGTTTACAGTATATCAAATTTCATTCTAACGAAATCCATTTAGAAAGCTCTTTTTTGCTTTTTCCATTGATATTCAGTAAAACCAAACGCATCATTCTTCGCCCTGTCAACTCTTCTGATTCTATCATGATCCACTTGTCATGTACTTCTGCATAGTGAACAGATCTGTTACTTTTTTCATATAACACTTTTGTTTTCTTGCCAGTCATTTTTGTGCACTTATTTCCTGATAAGCTATAGATCCCATTTTTATCACTAAAGCTCGAACCATTTGAAATATAGCATTTTGTTTGATCATTCCGCACCAGAACCATAGGATAAATCCCGAACTGCATAAATGTATTTTCCCTCAATAATCAAATTTGAATATCCGTCATCGTTTTCATATGGAACAATTACTTTTTTCTTCTTGGTCTTGGTGTCATACCGTACGATTCCCATACGCTGTCCCGCCATATTACGAGAGTAATAAATATATCGGTTTTTTACAGCAAAAACATTTCATGTTTTTGTCGTGATTGCCTTTGCTTCTGATGTTGTTGGAACAGCAAATAAAATCATGAGCATGAACAGAAATAAAAGATATCCTTTTGAGTGTTTAAAATGAAAATGCATACTATCACCCTTTCTTATTTTGAATGTTACTATTCACAGACCCCCTTCCGGCATTCGGATTTCCCGCTGCTTCGCAGCTCTCCCGGCGCATTTGCGCCTGAAATTCTCATTCTGGAAGGGGCTCCTGCTTCACAGCAGGAAAGCAGGAAAATTTGATAAATAAAAGAGCTTCTTACGTGCAAGCACGACGAATCTCTTTTATTTATCAAATTGCCTGTGAATAGTAACTTTTGGATTTAAATTTTAAATCTAATTTTTTAAAGTATATTTCTATTTTAGTTTCGCCGCCCTGTTTGCTGCGGTATTGCTTACCAAATTTAATTTTAGCATTTTTTTGTTGTTTTGAATCAGTTTATTTCTGTTTTTGTAGAATAATTTAACCTTGTTTTCACTTTTTCTAATCTGGTTTCAAGGAACAATAATATGTTCACTTAATTTTTTCTTAGTTTTTTAGATGAGAATACATATTGATATCTCTTTGTATCACCATTATCATATATAACAATATTACAGCCTTTTTTGTTAATAGACTCGATTGCTGGCAATTCTACTTTTGATTTAATTGTTGCCAATTTCTTTTTCTTCTTTCCTTTAAAGTCACAGGAATATAAATAACTTGTTTTTTCTTTTGGTTTATAAAAATTTGAACCTGCTTTAATATAATAAACGGTTTTATTATATAACATTACTGTTCCTACATTTTCACCTATTAGTATCAATTTCCCTGTCTTAGCATTTAAAATATACATAGCAACCGGACAGTAATCTCCTCCATCACTATATAAAATATAATATTGTTGAATATGATTCGGCGGCAGTGCTATATCTTTATTCGTAGTATGATAATATTTTTCCTTTTTACTCTTTAAATTCAACACACAAAATCCATTATCCTTCCAAAAATCTTCAAGAGCATATTCTGACCAGGAATAATATAATTTGTCTCCATATATCAAAATAATGCTGCCACTAAAAAAGCATTTTTGTTTTAACTCTTTCACCTTCTTTTTTCCAGTACCATTTAAATTCATCCGATAAATCACATCAGCCGCAGTACTCATTGAAGATATTGATTTATGTCCAACGTAATATATTTGATTTTTATGAAAATAGAAGCTGTAACATTTAAAGCTCATTCCATTCTTTGTTTTCGGAAGTACTAAGTTCCCAGTCACTCCGCTTTTTTTGGAAATATGCAATCCATCGTCCAGCACAGTATAGTAATAATCGCCTAATTTCGTCTGGTTTTCACTAAAATATTTACTTCCCTCCAGTTGCTCTTTTGCCCTCGTTTGAAGTGGCGATAAAATCAGGCACAACATAAACAAGATCCCTATGTACACCCATTCTTTTCTCTTTTTTTCCATATTTTTTCTCCTTTCCATTATCTCTTCTTGATTCATTTTAAATACTTCTTTCGATTCTTTGAAGTATTTTCATAATACTTTACAGAAGACGGTTTCTTGCCTTT